>JANNFM010000329.1:0-19235 GCA_031379795.1 Alphaproteobacteria bacterium | reverse complement strand
CCCGCCGATCAGGTGGTCAAGATCACCTACGACGGCCTGGTCGACATGCTGGGCGGAACCGGCGAGGCCGAGGGCCTCAACATCTCGCTGAACCCGCCGTCGGTGATCCTGATGGCTGGCCTGCAGGGCTCGGGCAAGACCACCACCGCCGGCAAGCTGGCACTGCGGCTGGTGCGCGAGCGCAAGAAGGTGCTGCTGGCCTCGCTGGACACGCGCCGTCCCGCCGCCATGGAACAGCTGGGCATGCTGGCCGAGCAGGCGGGTGCCAATTTCCTGCCCATCGTCGCCGGGCAAGCCGCGCCCGATATCGCCCGCCGCGCCATGCAGGCCGCCCGGCTTCAGGGTTTCGACATCCTGATCCTCGACACCGCTGGCCGCACCACGCTGGACGAGGCGATGATGAGCGAGGCTGCCGAGATCGCGAAGATCTCCAGCCCCGCCGAAACCCTGCTGGTGGCCGACGCGCTGACCGGTCAGGACGCAGTCCGCACCGCCAAGGCGTTTCACGAGCGCCTGCCGCTGACCGGCCTGGTGCTGACCCGGGCTGACGGCGACGGTCGCGGTGGCGCGGCGCTGTCCATGCGCGCCGTCACCGGTCTGCCGATCAAGTTCCTCGGCGTCTCGGAAAAGATCGACGGCCTCGACGTGTTCGACGCCCAGCGTATCGCCGGCCGCATCCTGGGTCAGGGCGACGTGGTCGCTCTGGTCGAGAAGGCCACGCAAGACCTCGACATGGCCAAGGCGGAAGCCACGGCCCGCAAGCTGGCCAAGGGCCAGTTTGACCTCGACATGATGGCCGACCAGCTCAGCCAGATGAAGCGCATGGGCGGCATGGAAGGCATGATGGGCCTGTTGCCCGGCGTGCAGAAGATGAAGCAGCAGATCGCCCAGAGCGGTTTGTCCGATAAAACCTTTGATCGGCAAATGGCGATCATCTCTTCGATGACCAAGCAGGAGCGCGCCAAGCCCGACATCCTGGCCGCCTCACGCAAGCGCCGCGTGGCCAAGGGCGCCGGCGTCGATGTGGCGGAGATCAACCGCCTGCTGAAACAGCACCGCCAGATGGCCGACACCTTCAAGTCGCTGAGCAAGAACGGCGGCAAGGGCTTTGGCCAGATGGCGAAGATGCTGGGCGGCGGCGATATGTCGAAACTGGCCCAGATGGGCGGCGGTCAGGCCCCGACCCCCGAACAGATGGAACAAATGGCCGCCCAGCTGAAATCCATGCCTGGCGGCATGCCGAAACTCCCCGGTCTGGGCGGCGGTGGCCTGCCCCCCGGTTTCAACCCCTTCAAGAAATAGACAGAAAACCCAAGGACTTAACCCATGTTGAAAATTCGTCTCGCCCGTGGCGGCACCAAGAAGCGCCCCTACTACTCCGTCGTCGTCGCCGACAGCCACTCGCCCCGCGATGGCCGCTTCATCGAGAAGGTCGGTACCTACAATCCCTTGCTGAAAAAGGATGACCCCAACCGCGTCGTCCTGAAGGTCGAGCGCATCCAGGAGTGGATGGCCAAGGGCGCCCAGCCCACCGATCGCGTGGCCCGCGAACTCGGCAAGGTCGGCGTGATCCAGTGGACCGCCAGCAATAACCCGACCAAGGGCCTGCCCGGCACCAAGGCCAAGGAACGCGTCGAGGAAAAGGCCCAGAAGGAAGCCTCGCGCGCCGCCGCCGCCGCCGAAGCTGCCGCCAACCCGCCGCCGCCGCCCGTGATCGAAGAGCCGGTTGCCGAGGAAGCCCCCGTGGCTGAAGAGGCGCCCGCCGCCGAAGCCGCGCCTGCGGAAGAAGCCCCTGCTGCCGAAGAGGCTCCGGCCGCTGAAGCTGCTCCGGTTGAGGAAGCTCCGGCCGAAGCTGCTGCAGAACCCGCCGTGGCCGAAGAAGCGCCCGCCGCCGAGGTTGCTGCCGAAGCTGAGCCAGCCGCAGAAGAAAAGGCCTAGGCACCCCCTCACACCGGTCATCCCCGCGCAAGCGGGGACCCAGACTTCCCTTGTTTTGGCGGTAGACAGGCGAGCGCTGGCTGTGCGCGTTCTGAACCTTCAGAAAACACCTGGGTCCCCGCTTTCGCGGGGATGACCGGGTGGTTTTTGGGTGTGTATGTCGGCGCCTTTGAGCCCCGCCCGGGAGGCCATGGAGCTGAACCATGAGCGACGACTTGATCCAGGTCGGCCGGGTGGCGGGCGCTTTCGGCGTGCGCGGCGAGCTGCGCCTCACCAGCTTCACCGCTGATCCGCTGGCCCTGATCGAGTATCGCAGTCTGTTGCGTGAGGACGGCGCCCCCGCCCTGACCGTCACCTCCGGCCGCGCCGCCAAGGGCAGCGTCGTTGTCTGGACGGCTGAGGTCCAGACTCGCGACCAGGCCGAAGCCCTGCGTGGCCTCAAGCTCTACATCCGCCGCGCCGACCTGCCCGCGCCAGACCAGGACGAGTTCTACGTCACCGACCTGATCGGCCTCAGCGTCGAGACGGCCGAGGGCGAGCCGCTGGGCCGCGTCAAGGCCATCCAGGACTTCGGCGCCGGCGACCTGCTGGAAGTCCAGCCACCGACCGGGCCGTCCTGGTACCTGCCCTTCACCCGCGCCGCCGTGCCCGAGGTGCGGATCGCCGACGGCAAGGTGATCGCCGTCGTGCCCGACGAAATCGAGTAGCGGGCGGGACGCAAGGGCCGACCGACCCCCGATATCGGCCGCTAATCCGGGCTCAGGATCAGGACGCTCGAGACGGTTACGAACAGCGTCAGGGTCAGGTTGAGCAACCCGGCTGCCAGGGTGAAGCGCCGCGCGCCGCGCATGAAGGGCATCAGGCCCAACGGCAGGATCGCGGATGTGATCAGCAACGTGAACTGTGTGGGGATCATCCAACCCGGCGGCGGGGCTCCGCCATAGGTAAAGTCATCCAGCAGAGGACCGAAGGCCAAGGCTGCTATCCATGGCGAGAAAAGGACGCTGAGCAGCAGCAAACGCCGCGCCGGCGCCTCATCGTTCGGCAGGACCGCGGTCGCGCCCAGCAGGATCAGGCCCAGGATCGCGACCAGCCGATTGGGCAGCGGATAGTCGATCAAATAGAAGACCCCGACGATCCCGAGCAGGACGCCGGCCGCCACCGCCCAGCGCTGCATGCGATAGCGCGGTGACGTGGCGCCGGGTGTGGCCCCTTCCCGGACGCCGGGCGTGCGCCCGTCATCCACGCGGTGAGGGAGCAAAGGCTCCGGTTCAGCCGGCGGCGGGCCGTAATCGAACGGCTCCAGGGCGACCCGTTGCGGCGGCAGGCCCGTCTTTTCCAGTGAAAGCATCTCGGGCAGGGCCATCTTCCGCAGGACCGGGATGTCGTCGGAAAGCTCGCCTTCAGGTCCAATGAACGCCAGGCTCGATTGACGGCTGAGAACATGGGCCAGACGGCGAATGTCGCCGGGCTCCAGCGGCGTCCCGGACTCCACATATCCGGCTGCGGCCACGGCTCTCAGCGCACGGCCGTTGGGGCCGATGGCCTCGGTCAGAAGCGGCGCGGAAATGCGCACCTCGCCCTGATCGGTCGTCATGACCCCGAAGATCCAGTCACGCCGATCGCTGACCACGCTGCCGGTCGGATTCGTCGGGTGTCGGAAGGTCTCGGTTCCACGCTCTGACGTCACTTCCCAGCCAGTCGCCTGGTCGACCTCCACGGCAGAGTGATCGAGCGAGCCGTCACCGACGGAGGTGATCTCCAGCTGGATCGGCGCGGCGCAGTCGATGTCGATCGGGGTGTCGGACACCATGTCATAGGGCGCGCCGGGCCCGCACAGCGTCACCTGCGTGGCCGCCGAGCTCACCGTGAGCGTTGCGCGATGCTGCGTCGGGGTCGTCACCAGGGCGTCGGCGTCCAGGAGCACGGACATGATCGCGTCGTGACGGGCGCTCAGCGGAACGAACAGAACCGCCTTGTTGTCGTCCGGTCGCCCCAGCGCCTTGACGCTCCAGATTTGAACCTCGACCCTGTCTCCGGGTTCGATCCCGGCGATCGAGATCATCTGGATATCGTGCTTGAGCAGCTCGTAGAGGATTGCGCGGCGGCCATCGGCCACGGCCGCATCATGCGCGCTCCGCCCGTGTTTGGCGGGCTGAGGGGTGGCTTCGCACACAATACCGCCGATGTTGACGATCAGTCGAAAGACAACTTCGTGTTTTGCGACCGGCGGCAGGGTCAGGACCGCTTCGATGCGTTGATCACTCGTATTCGTGAATTGACGGCTGACAGCGATCTTGGCCAGCGGCGGCAACACCGTGACTTCCACATGGGTGCTGTCGATTGTCAGCGGCGCGCAGCCCTCCAGGGCAGGCCGGAAGAAGGCGGCCAGGGGGTCAACCAGCAGCATGTTTGTCTCCCTCCAGCGCCTCTCGCGACAGAAGTTCCTCAACCTTTGCGGCAACCTTCGCCGCAATGCCGGATACGTCGCCGCCGCTGCCGATCAGTTCGGGCGCGATCACCAGTGTCAGCCCGCTGATGATCGGCACGGGAACGCCTTCGCGCGCATCCAGCAACAGCCGGATCGCCGCCGGCGGAAAGCCCAGACTGCGCAGGCGATCATACCGGCGGATCGCCGTGACGTGGACATCGCTATAGGTTGCATAAGTCCGTCCGCCCGTCGGCGGCGGCACAAAGCCTTCGGCGATCAGATACCGGATCTGTCGCGGTGTGGTCCCGGCAACGTCGACCAGATCGTCGAATTTCATGATTTGCCTATCGCGCCACAGCCCGACGACCGTCCAGTCCGAGGCCGGCCAGACTGCGCATCACCCCGTCCGTCTCACGGCCCATCTCTCCGGCAAGTTCGGCGCCCTTGGCTTCGCTGGCACCCGGTTCAGGTCCGGCTTCGGTGTCGATCCGGAACTGGACGGTGACGATCGCCGGAACCCCGTCGGGCACGATGCTGCAGTAGAAGAGTTTGGGCCGCGCCGCGCAGCGCATGGGATAGCTGCGGTCGCCATCGGGCGATGGGATGGTCCACTGGACGTACTGGGTCACGCCGTCCGGGTTCGGCATCAGGATGTCTCGGGTTTCACCGCCGGAGAGCTGCTGGTAGGCCGCCTCCGCATGCTGCAAGGACCCGAACACGGTGATGGTGGTCCAGGTCGCGGCGTGGCGGTTCCATTCGAACTGGGCGATGCGGCCGGCCCGCGGCCCCGTCTCATCAACCGGCTGTTCTTTCAGGATGCCGATCCAGCGGTAGCCGATCTCCAATCCGGGCGATCCGCCGTTGGCGATCCGCCGGAGCACGCCGGCGGGGTCAGGCTCGCCCTGCTCGATGGACAGGGTCGGCGGATTGTCGAGGATCATGTTGGTGACAGGTGCGGCGGCGGTTGCCGAAGCCGGCATATCAGGGGTGTTTGGCCCCCCCTTCTTACCGCCAAGCATCCCCAGGCCGCTGCCGACAAGGGCTGCGATCAGTACGCCCAGCCCCAGGAACATGATCCATCGACCAGCCGCGGGTTGCGCCCGCCAGGTCGCCTTCAGGTCTGTCAGGGCGTCCGCTTTCGAGGTGTTCTGTGGATCCGCCACGGCTCAGGCGCCTTGCGACAGCGGTGACGGCGCGCCGGCCCCGCGAGCGTCAAAGCGGGCCTGCATCCGGTCGCCGAACAGCACGCCATCGGCGCGTCTTCGATCCATGCCCAGCTGATGAGCCGCAGCTTTGGCGGCGGACGCGAGCCGATAGGTCAACCGCTGGACCGGATGCGCGCCTTCTATCCGGGTCAAGGTTTCCATCGCCGTCCACGGCACCGCAAGGCCGCCCTCACCGAGGTCAAGCTTCATGTCGGCGTGCACCACCAGACCCTCATCGCTGAGCGTGTACCAGAGCACATCGGGCGGCGGCGCGGCGGTCAGCCGGGTGACCTCCGGCTTGTGCCTGTGGGCCTGCAGCGGCCCGCCGATCACATGATAGAGGCCCAGGATCAGGACCGCCGCCGGTGCGACCAGCTTCACAGGATCGACCGGCTCGCCGCCGCCGAACCCCATCACCACCACGAACCCGACCAACATAACTGCGCCGATCAGCGTCCGGGTTTTCCCCGCTTCGACCTTGGCGATGGTCCGCGAGAGCGCCGGGTTGAGACCAAAGAATTCCTCACGTTCCGTCGATGTCATCTGTGTCCTCCGTTGACGTGCTGACCCAGAGGATACGCGGGGTCTCAGGCGACGGACGCTTTTATTGACATCTTTTTTGTAAAAAGAAAAGCAGCAGGGATTCCAGGACAGCTGCGTACCTGGTCAGGGCCGTTTCCGGAACACGCCGAAGATCGCGCCCAGGCCAAGGATCGCCAGCACGACGCCGACGAACCAGACCCACGGCTGGGCCAGCAGAAAGTCCGGCCGTCCTGTTTTCGCGGTCGCTTCCAGCCCGGCCGCCACCCCCGCCTGTCCGCCCAGCGCGGCCTCGCGTTCGGCCTCGGATTACTTGGCGTCGACGGCCGCATCCGCCTGGGCGGCGCGCGCCGCCGCCACATCCGCAGGCACATCACAGAGCATGGCTATGGTCAGGTCGTTGGGTGCCTCGCCCGAGAAGGGTCGCGTGCTGCCGTCCGGGCATCGGACGCTATCACCGGCCCCGCGATCCGAGAGGCGCGGGAGGCTCTCCATGGCCGTGTCAGGCGCGGCGGGCTGGGCCGTCGTTGCGCTGGCTGCCAACGTCAGACAGGTCAGAGTTGCCACTGCGGCTGGCGTCAGCAAGCGTCCCATGGTCCATCCCCCGCAACCACCTGTTCGGCGATCAGCGTTACTGTTGATCATCGCGACGCTGAAATCCACCCCGCGCAGCGGGCTGATCAGCCCCCCTAGCCGCCGCGCGCCACGAACCAGCCATTGCGGAACCCCTTGTCGGCTTTGCCATAGGCGAACGGCTGACCTTCCGGCGTCAGGAACGTGCCCCCGGCCGCTTCCAGCACGGCTTGGCCGGCCGCGACATCCCACTCCATGGTCGGACCGTGCCGGGGATAGATGTCGGCGGAGCCTTCGGCGATCCGGCACAGCTTGATCGAGGAATCCATCGGCTCCCGGTGGTTGAAGCCATACTCCTCAATCAGCTTCTGGATGGTCTCTTCCTTCATGGTGTGACTGACCAGGGCAATCGCCTCGCCCCTGGGCCAGGGGCGCACGCGTACGGGCGCGGACGGGCCGCCCTTGGTGCGCTTCAGAACGCCGCCGTTGTGCGTGTACCAGGTCTCGCCAGATGGCGGGGCTGACACGGCCCCGGCCACCGGACGGCCGTCCTGGATCAGGCCGATATTGACGGTAAAGTTCGGATCGCCGCGCACGAACGCCTTGGTGCCGTCCAGCGGGTCGACCAGAAAGAACCGGGGCCCGATGGCGTCGGGTGTCCCGAACTCGCTGGCGTCCTCTTCCGAGATCACCGGAATGTCCGGAAACCGCGCCGCAAGATGCTCCAGGATCAGCTTCTCGCCGCGCTGGTCGGCCTCGGTGACCGGGCTTTCGTCGGACTTGTGCGTGACCGCCACGCCGGTACGCCACAACGGCAGGATCAGGGCCGCAGCGGCTTCGCAAATCTCGGCCAGTACCTGGCCTACGTCATTGTCCTGGCTCAATTCGTCCTCGGCCCGTCCCTGAGAGATATGTGCTGACTTCTGCGGTCGTTCTTAGAGAGCGCCAACCGTTTGCCCAAGACGCAAATCGGCCCAAGCTTGGGCCACCATGACAGAAACAACCGATACCGCCGTGATCCGCCCCGCCGAACTGGCCGCCTATCTGGCGGCGCGGATGTGTCACGACTTCATCAGCCCGGCCAGCGCAATCGTGTCCGGTCTCGACCTGCTGGAGGATCCGTCCGCCCAGGACATGCGCGAAGACGCCATGGGTCTGATCGCCAACTCGGCGCGGAAACTGGCCGACCAGCTGTCGTTCTGCCGCGTCGCGTTCGGGGCCTCGGCCTCGGCGGAAACTTTCGATGCCCGCGAACTGGAAAAGCTGGCCCAAGGCGCGTTTGGGCACATGCGCGCCACTCTCGACTGGCAGGTGGATGCGCCCTCGATCAACAAGCCCGCAGCCCGTACGCTGCTCAACCTGGCGCAGATGGCCGGCGCTGCCCTGCCCACTGGCGGCGAGGCCCGGCTGCGTGCGGTTCAGGAAGGCGAGGCGCTGGTCATCGCCATCGAAGCCGAAGGAACGCGAGCGCGTTTGCGCCCCGAGGTGCTGGCCGGCCTGCGCGGTGAGGCACAGGGTGAGGGTCTGCACGGCCACTGGGTCCAGGCCTACTATGTGCACCTGTTTGTGACCGACGCGGGCGGACGCGTGTTTGCTGATGTTCAGGATGACCGCGTGGTGTTCGCCGCCACGCTACCGATCTGATCTTCGAGTGGCGTAAACACGTCACGTTAACGCCTGCGGCGCGACAACGGACATCTTCAGCCAGGAACCGCCGCGCCTTGAAAACCTGCCTCATCGTTGATGACAGCCGTGTGATCCGCAAGGTCTCGCGCCGGATCCTCGAGGACCTGGGATTCGAGGTCGCCGAGGCGTCGAACGGCGTTGAGGCCATGGCCTGGTGCGACGCCATGATGCCCGACGTCATCCTGCTGGATTGGGCCATGCCCGAGATGGACGGCCTGACGTTTGTGCTTCAGCTGCGCGCTGCGCCCGGCGGGTCAGTCCCCAAGGTGATCTTCTGCAGCAGTGAGACCGGGATCGAGCGCATTCGTGAGGCGCTGGACGCCGGCGCCGACGAGTACATCATGAAGCCATTCGACGGCGCCATCGTGGCGGGAAAACTGCGCGGCCTCGATCTGCTGGTGGATGTCGCGGCATGATCAACGCCATGGACTGCGCCTATCTTTCGGCCCTGTGCCTTGCGCGCGCCGGGCTGAAGGTCGATCCGGACAAGACTTATCTGATCGAAAGCCGTCTGGCGCCGGTGGCCCGGCGCGAGGGCTTTCTGTCGCCCGCCGACTTCGTGGGCGCGCTGCGCACGCGAAACGACGACCGGCTGGGTTGGGCGGCTGTCGAGGCCATGGCCATGCCGGAGCCCGAGTTTTTCCGCGACCGCGCGGTGTTTGATCGACTGGCCGACGAGGTCCTGCCCGAACTGATGGCGCGCCGGGGCGGCGAGCCGGTCCGGATCTGGAGCACTGCCTGCGGGACCGGCCAGGAGATCTATTCCCTGGCCATGATGCTGGCCGACGTCCCAGGCCCGTCGGCGAACTGGGAGTTGTTTGGATCCGATCTGTCCGAGCGTAGCCTTGAGAAGGCCCAGGCCGGGCTCTACTCGCAGTTTGAGGTGCAGCGCGGACTGCCGGCGCGGATGCTGGTTCGCCACTTCGAGAAGCGCGGCGAGGCCTTCGCCCTGTCGCCGCGCATTCGCCAGATGGTGCGCTGGCGGCGGGTCAATCTGTTGGACGATCTGACGCGGTTCGGCGAATTTGACCTGCTGCTCTGCCGCAACCTGCTGCACGCCATGGCGCCAGAAGCCCAGGTTCGCGTGCGCGCGGCGCTGGTCGAATCGTTGGCGCCCGGCGGACGGCTGGTGCTCGGGTTGCGCGACAGTGTCGGCGCGGAACTAAAGGGCCTCGCCCCGGATATCGGGCTCTACGCGGCCTGACTTCGACACATCAGGCCGCGATCTTCGTCACCTTTGCTGAGGTGGGGAACACCAGGCGTGCCGTCATGCCCCCCGTCGCGTTACGGCTCATCGTGGTGGCGCCGCGCAGCTGGCGCGCAAAAGCGGCCATCAGGGTGCGACCCACACCGGTCTCCGTCAGGGCAGCATCGGTGACCGGGCCATCGTCGGAAATATCCAGTTCGGCGCTCGCGTCGTGAACCCGGAAGCTTACCGTCAGGGTGCCGCCACGGTCGGCAAAGGCGTGTTTCTGGGCGTTCGTGATAGCTTCCACGGCAAACAGCGCCAATGGCGCCAGACGGTCCGGATCGATGGCCAGGGGTTCGACGTAGATGTCCGTCTTGACCTCATGCCCCCGTCCGGGCCGCCCCGATATCAACTGACCGGTCAGGTCTTCCAGGAAGGCCCTGAGGTCGACGCGCTTCAGATCCGGGCCCTGGTAGAGTGCGCGATAGATCAGCGCCAGAGCGGTGATCCGCTGCCGCATGTCGCCCATGGCGACACGGGCGCCCGGGTCCTTCAGCGCGCGCTGTTGCAGGTTGAGCAGGCTGGAAATCACCTGAAGATTGTTTTTCACGCGGTGATGAATCTCGCGCATCAGATCGTCCTTCTGGGCGAGCGTCTCGCGCAGTGCAGCGTCTCGCCCCAGGATGGCGTCCGCCATATCCTCAAGCGTCTCGGCGAGCTGGCGGATTTCCGGCGGCATCCGCTCGGCGTGAACCGGGCGAACACTGAGCCGGCCTCGACCGTAAATCCTGGCAATCCGTTGCAGATAGGTGATCCAGCGCACCACCACCCGATCCGCCACCAGCGACACGGCGATCAGCGCCAGCAGAAACGTCAGCAGCGGAAAGGCGATGCTGGTCAACGGGTTCAGGCGCGCCCACGACAACACGCCCTGTGACCGCGCCGACAGCACGACAAAGACCTCGTCACCCACCAGAGGCGCCGCCGAATAGACCCGGCCATTGCCGACGGCGTCGCGACCATACCAGACCAGTGATCCCCGGGCGGAAACCCGCGCCTTCCAGTCCGCAGGCAACTTCGGAAAGGCGCCCGGGCGGGTCATGGTGATGTAGTTGCCGGAGCCTTCCACCAATCCGACTTCTGCACCCCTGGGCAAGGACGGGTCGCTGAGGCGCGGTTGCAGACTCGAGAGGGAAATCACCGCCACCACCGCCCCGTCAAACACGCCGTCAAGTGCGTCAGCGCGCGCGGCCGCCAGCACCGCCGGCTCAGAGGCGTAGGTCGAACCCGGATCGCGGGCGATCGCGATCTGGCCACCGCTGGCCAGCTGGCGGAACCAGACGGTGGCCGAACGCTGCGGATCCGCCGGAACCGTCCGCGCAGAACAGACCACCCGGCCCTGTCGATCAAAGCGGATCAGATTGAGATAGCCGGGAATGCGATCAATCACCTCACCCAGCCGTTGCGCGCATTGAAATCCGACCGCGCCCGGCGCCAGGGTCTTCAACAGTATGTCGGCGCTCTCGACGCGCGCGCGGGCGACCGCTGCGCTGCGTTCCGCCGAATTGGCGAGGTTCTGCCGCAGTTCGCGCCCGGCCTGTTGAAAGCCGACCACAGCCTGGAACGCGCCCAGCATCAGGACTGGCAGCAAGGCGGCGGCCATCGCCGCCGTCAGACGGATCCGGATCGTACTCAAGGATCGCAACGGCCTTCTCAAAGCACACCTTCATGCCCGGGATCGCTGAACACACAGGTCCGGGTGTCAACAGGCTGCATCTGACACGGTCTGTGTCTAGTGTGCTGGATCTGAAGTTCGCCCTCTTGTTGGACCAGGCGCTGAGCGAACTTCAGATCCAAGAAGCACACTAGAAATATGGACTTGCTCGTGTCCTTATCGATTCCGAAGTTCGTCGGAGCCTGCCCCAAGCGCTTGCGAACTTCGGAATCGGGACACTAGAGTACGAACTTCAGGCGCGAGGCTTCCGAGAGGATTGAACCCATGGCTTCGGAAGCGGGCCTTCCGTCCCGCTCATAGACGCCGCTCGCCAGGATCGCGTGCAACGCCCGTCTGGCCCGACTGACCCGGCTCTTCGCGGTGCCAACAGCACAGCCGCAGATCTCGGCGACCTCCTCATAAGCAAATCCGCCCGCCCCCACCAGGATTAACGCCTCGCGCTGTTCGGCCGGCAACATCGCCAGCGCCAATCGCATTTCATTCAGCGCAATCGGTGCAGACGGGTCATCGACGGCCACCAGTGTGCGCTCGGCGGCGTCCTGATCCAGCTGGGTCTCCCGCCAGGACCGTCGCTTGTCGGAATAGAACTGATTGCGCAGGATCATGAAGGTCCAGGCCTTCATGTTGGTCCCCACCTTGAAACTCGCCCGCGCTGCCCAGGCCTTGACCATGGCGTCCTGAGCCAGGTCGTCGGCAACGGTCGCGTCGCCGCACAGACTGCGGGCAAACGCGCGCATGTGGGGAATCAGCTTCACCAACGCCGCCTTGAACAGATCATCGTCTTCGTCAGAGCGCGTTTTGGACGACCGAACCCCAGCGGTTAAGGACATCACCCCGGCTCCGAGCCGCGTTCATCTGCGCGGCGCAGAATTTCGAGGAACTCGTCGGGGACCTCTTCATTGACGACAGCATCGAACATCTGGCGCAGTCGCACGCCGATGGCCTGTTGCCGCAGGTGACCTTCTTCAAAGGCTGTCGCGATCTTCTCGCGCCCGATTCGAGGGTGGTGATCGATCATCTCGTCGGCGTCCTTCGGCGGCGAAGGTCGCGCCTCCTCGTGTTCCTTGTCGCTGTTCAACGCATTCGTCCCACCGAGGTTCCCGTGCCCTGCCCGGCAGGATGACCAAAACCTGCGATCAAGGGAACCTGTTCCCATCGCGTGCGTTAGGTTTCATCATGGGTCCAGATCCGGGGAGGCTCCCCGCGCGTTGCCTTGCCAGGTCGACAACCGGGAGAACTTGGATTGAGTCTGCTTGCACGACTGGCACCACACCTTCCCTACCTGCGTCGCTACGCACGGGCGTTGACCGGGGATCAAAGGGCAGGTGATCTGCATGTGCGCCTGGCTCTCGAGTCGCTTGCTGTAGACTCAGGTGAGCTGGACACCGGATTGCCGCCGAGGGTCTCCGCTTACCGCGCGTTTCACAGTGTGTGGATGATCGAAAGTGGGGCTTTCCGGTCCGTGCTATCCGCCGATGCCGGCGTCGACAGCCCGACAGATCGCTTGATGCGGCTGACCCCCCGATCGCGCCAGGCCTTCCTGTTGACCGCGCTCGAAGGATTCACGCCGTCTGAGGCGGCAAAAATTCTCGGCGTCGAATTTGCCGAGGTCGTACGCTTGCTCGCTCAGGCACAGAGCGAGATTGATGCAGAACTCGCAACAGAGGTTCTGATCATCGAAGACGAGCCCGTGATCGCGGCTGATATAGAAGCCCTGGTGGCCGAACTTGGACACACCGTAACGGACATCGCCGCCACGCACACAGAGGCTGTGGACTCGGTCGCCCGGCACGCGCCCAGCCTGGTGCTGGCCGATATCCAGCTGGCCGATGGATCGTCAGGCATCGACGCGGTGAAAGACATTCTCGAACAGCACGACCTGCCGGTCATTTTCATCACCGCCTTCCCGGAACGGCTTTTGACCGGCGACCGGCCGGAGCCGACGTTCCTGATCACCAAGCCGTTCCAGCCCGAAACGGTGAAGGCTGCGATCAGTCAGGCGCTGTTCTTTCACCCACGGAAACTGAAGCGCCAGGCCGCATGACGCGGCGGAGCTCGGATGCCGGGCTGCGCGAAAAAATCGTCTCCGACCGGAACGCTTGGCGCGTTCAGGATTTATAGAGGATGCGGAGGCGGTAACGCCCCCCCCGACTTGCGACTGGCCCCACGGCCAGTGTGCCGTCTCCGCACCCTTTCGAACCGCCTGCTTCCGGCATTTTCCCGCGCCAGTTTTTCTGCGCCATTGCGGATCCGAACCGGTGTTTTGAGCTTTGCCATTGGGAAACGCCCACCGGTCACCATCTTGGCTCCTATGAGTTCGACATCCGTCATGCCTTCCAGAATTGCCGTCCATGCCGTCTGACGGAAATCCTGCTGCGAAACCCCTCCTCAAAAGGATCGAGGTCGTCGCCAACCTGGCGGCAGGCAGCGTCAGCCCAAGGGCGGCTGACCAACTGGCGGCGATCCTCTCCGAATTCAACGTCGAGACGCGCATCAGTACGCCTGGGCCGTCGGACTTGATCGACTGTCTGAAGTCGGCGATCAGCGCGCGCCCGGATCTGCTGGTCGTTTTGGCCGGCGATGGCACCGCTCGGGCCGCGGCCGAGCTTTGCGGCCCAGAGGGCCCCCTGTTGGCACCGCTTCCGGGCGGGACCATGAACATGCTGCCACATGCCATCTATGGCGTGCGTCCCTGGGCGGACGCCCTTCGCGCTACCCTGTCAGAAGGCGAGGAACGTATGCTGGGCGGCGGCGAGGTCGAAGGTCATCGCTTCCTTTGCGCCGCAATTCTCGGCTCGCCCGCGCTCTGGGCCCCGGCGCGAGAAGCCGCGCGCAAGGGCAAGGTCAGGCTGGCGCTGGCGCGGGCGCAATGGGCCATGCAGCGGGCTTTCACCGGTCGTCTTCGCTACAAGCTGGACGGCGCCGCGATGGAGCGGACGAGAGCCCTGATCCTGATGTGTCCTATCGCGTCCCGAGCTCTGGATGAAAGTGCGACGACATTGGAGGTCGCGGCGCTGGAGGTTCAGCATGCTGGCGCAGCCCTGAGGTTGGGCGCCAGCGCTCTGATGGGGGACTGGCGACAGGATCCCTCCGTCGCGACCCGCGCCTGCACGGTGGCCCGGATCTTTTCGCCCCAGATGATCCCGGCCTTGCTTGATGGCGAGGTTGCGAGTCTGAGCCGCATTACCGACATTCGCTACAACGCGCGCGTGGTGCGCGTCCTGGCGCCGCCACGGATTCGAACGTGAAGCCCGTCCGGATTGCGCACCTGTCGGACATCCATTTCGGTCAGGAAAACCTGGATGCGGTCGAGGCCGCCACGGCCTATGTCGTCGCCGAGCGTCTGGATCTGATCATCGTTTCCGGCGATCTCACCCGCTATGCCGAGGTTGCGGAGTTTGAAGCTGCCGCCAGGTGGCTCGAACGCCTGCCGCATCCCACGCTGGTGACGCCCGGCAATCACGACGCGCCCTATCTGGCCTGGGCAGAGCGGGTTGTGGCGCCCTTTCGACGCTTTGAGCGCTACATCGGCCCGGCTGCGGCGCAGCATTGGCGAGGCGAACAAGTCGGCGTCTGCGGTCTCAACACCGCCCGCGGCGCCCAGATCAGGCTGAATTGGTCCAAGGGGCGGATCGACCGCCGTCAGTCGCGAGACGCCGTCGCGTGGTTTCAGCCTGAGGATCTGTTTCGCATCGTCGTTGTGCATCATCCCCTGATCGAAATGATCGGCGGACCCATGACCGCCAATGTCAGGGGCGGCGGCCGCGCAGCGGCGGCGTTGACGCAGGCAAAAGTGGATCTGGTGCTCTCCGGTCACATCCATGCGCCGTTCGCCTGGCCATATCCTGGCGGAGATGGACGGACCTACGCGGTAGGTGCCGGCACGCTGTCGCGCCGCGAGCGAGGCACGCCGCCGGGCTTCAATCTGGTCGAGATTGACGATCTTGAGATCAAGGTCACCGCCCTGGCCTGGAGTCACGCCGGCTACGCGCCATTCCGGACCTGGTCGCTGGATCGCCGCCGGCCCGCAGGCCTATGATTTCCGGGGTTTCGATCCGCCGCCGACCACAAACGCACTGACAATGGCGCCCACCACAGCCGGGTTGCGGGCCAGTACAAAGGCCGCCGCCGCCGCCGCGCCCAGCGCGACCAGTGGACGGTCTTTCGCCAGACCGATGGCGCGATCCACAAGACTGGCGTCAGCCTCTTTGGCACCCGGCCTGGACCGGGGAACCACTTTTCGGGTCGCGAGCCAGGCCACCAGCAGCGCAAGGATGGCGAAAACACCCGCCACCACCGCCGCGCCGCCGGCCGGCCCCAGCCGGGCCTCTGCCAGGGCATAGACCGCGAACGACAGCGCCACGACGCAGACGGCCGCCGCGGCTGCGACCGCCGCCAGCGCTGCTGCGAGCGCCAGAATGCGCTTGAGGTTCAACGCCGTCCTGAGGACAGGAGCAGGCCGATCAGGACGCCGACGCCCAACGCCAGGCCCGTGGCGGCCAGCGGTCGGGCGCGGATCTGTTCGCTGGCCAGACGCGAGGCTTCATCAAGCTGTTCGCCGGCCACGTCAGCATAGACGCGCGACTGCGTCCGCACCTGTTCCAGACCCTGTTGCACGGCGGCTTCGATCCGCTTGGCAGCTTCAGCAACAGTTTTCTGCGCGTCGGCGGCGATTTTCGCGGCAGTTGCGGCGGCCGTATCGGCCACGTTGTCGGTCGTCAAAGGGGCGGCCTTGGGCGGCATGTCGAAATCTCCAATCGTCAGTCAAATCCACAAAGTGGGTAGGCTTGTCAGAACGCACTGCAACATAGGGGGTTCCATGCCGCCTCGCAAAGGCCACATCGTGAGAACACAATAGTTTGCCAAGAGAACTATCGCGCGAGGTCCCGACGCCTTCTATGATTCGCCCATGCCGCACGCGTTGAATTCCGACAAGGACCGCCGACGCCTTGAACTTGCCTTGCAGGCGGCGAACCTTGGCGAGTTCGAGTGGAACGCCGCCAGCAACACGCTGGTGATCAGCGAGCGCATGTCTGTGATCACCGGCGCGCCCGCGGGTGCCGTCGTGGGCCAGGTTGAGAACCTGTTGAGGACCTATGCCCACCCCGAAAGCGTCGCCGCGTTCCTGGCCTACCGCGACGACGTGATGCGTTCGCAGTCCTCATTTGATTTCACGCTCCGGCTCAATCGCAAGCGCGATGGCCGCGATATCTGGCTACGGCTGGTGGGCCTGCTTGAACGGGACGAAAAGGGCTCCGCGAAATCCATTACAGGGATCGTGGAAGACGTCAGCCGCGACCACCTGGAAGAAGAACGCCGTATCCAGCTGATGGCCGAGATGGACCACCGGGTGAAGAACGTCCTGGCCACGGTGCAGGCTCTGGCCCAGCAGTCGGCCCGCCGGACGACATCACTCAGCGTCTTCATGAGCACCTTCGGTGGTCGCCTCAAGGCCATGACATCTGCCAACGAGCTCCTGACAGCGGCGCGGTGGCGCGGCGCGGCAATCGACCATATCGCCGCCGCCGAGCTCGGCGCCCTGGCGCCGGGCCAGACCCATTGGGACGGCCCCGAACTGTTCTTGACGCCACGAGCCGCCAATGCGCTGTCCCTGGCGCTGCACGAACTGACGGCCAATGCCGTGAAGTTCGGCGCACTGTCCCAGGAGGGCGGCAAGGTCAGCTTGCGCTGGACATCGCTGCCGACGGGCGGATTTGACCTGATCTGGACGGAAAGCGGCGGTCCGACTGTGGTTGAACCCGTCCGGCAGGGCTTCGGCGCCGTCGTTCTGGGTCAGGTGACCGGCCGGGAACTGAATGGCGAGACTCAGGTCGAGTATCGCCCGGCAGGCGTCGTCGTACGCCTTCGCGCCGGGCCGCAGGCCATTGCCGAGCGGCCGGCGGACATGAGAAAGGCCCCCGCCGCGCGGATCACCGAAACCCTTTCGACCTCAAGCGGCCCCGCCAATCTGAAGGGCGTTCGGGTGCTGATTGTCGAAGACGCCGTCCTTCTGGCGCTCGAACTTCAGACCGGACTCTCCGAGGCGGGCGCGACGGTGATCGGGCCGGCCTATGAGCTGGATGAGGCCCTCGAACTGGTCAATCAGCCCGTCGACATCGCCGTGCTGGACGCCAATCTCAACGGCCGATCGGTCACGCCGGTCGCCGAAGCGCTGGCGCGACGCGGCATTCCGTTCATTTTCGCCACCGGCTATGGCGACGCTGGCGATGCGCCGGGCGGGTTTGACGCCCCGGTGATCCGCAAACCCTATGACGTCGCGCAGGTCGCCATCGCCGTGGCCGACCTGTTGGACCATCGCCGCAGCACGTCAACCGCCGCCTGACGGCTTGGCTCAGATCACGCCCTTCGCCCGCAGCGCCGCCAGACGCGCGGCGTCACAGCCCGCGCGATCCCTCAGCACCGCATCAGTATGCTCGCCCAGTGTCGGACCGGGCCAGCGCACCCGCCCGGGCGTCGCCGACAGCTTCGGGAACGCGTTCTGCATCCGGATCGCGCCGAACACCGGGTGATCCACCGAGACGATCGCCTCGCGGGCCTGGAACTGCGGATCGTCCAGCATGTCCGGGGCACGGAACACGCGGCTGGCGGGCACCCCCTGGCCCTGCAACAGGATCAGCAGGTCCTCCAGCACATAGCCGCTGGTCCACCCGGATATGATCCCGTCCAGTTCGGTCTGGTTCACCCCTCGGCTGGCGTGATCCACGAACTTTGAATCCACCTTCAGATCCGGCCGCCCCATGGCCTCGGTCAGGCGCGCGTAGACGTTGTCGCCGTTGCCGCCGATCAGGATCATCTCGCCGTTCGCACAAGGATAGGCGTTTGAGGGCGCGATCCCCGGCAGTACCGAGCCAGAGCGCTCGCGCACATAGCCGGTAATGTCATATTCGGTGACCAGGTTCTCCATCACCGCGAGTACGCTCTCGTACAGCGCGGCGTCGATCACCTGGCCTCTGCCGGTGCCCGCCCGGTGGTGCAGCGCCATGGTGATCCCCATCACCGCATGCATGGCCGCAAGACTGTCGCCGATGGAAATTCCCGCCCGCGCGGGTGGCCGGTCAGGTTCGCCGGTCACGTGCCGCAAGCCGCCCATGGCCTCGCCGATCAGGCCATAACCGGCCCGCTGCGAATAGGGGCCTGTCTGACCGAAGCCGGAAATCCGGGCCATGATCAGGCCGGGGTTGTCCTTTGACAGCACGTCGTACCCCAGCCCCCACTTCTCCATGGCTCCAGGGCGAAAATTCTCGATGACGATGTCGGCCCCGGCGATCAGCGACCGCGCAATCGCCTGACCGTCCGCTGTACGCAGGTCCAGACCGACTGATTTCTTGTTACGCCCGATCACCGGCCACCAGGGCGACAGGCCCTGCGGCAAACTGCGGCCCCACTGGCGCATGGGATCGCCGACCTTGGGGTCCTCGACCTTGATCACCTCGGCGCCGAAGTCACCCAGGATCTGGCCGCAGAAGGGCCCCGCGATCAAAGAGCCCATTTCGATCACCACCAGATCGGCGAGCGGTCCGAGGGCGTTTGAAGCTGTGTCGGTCATGCGATCTGGCTTAGCCGCCCTGACGTGGCGACGGGAAGCGCTTTAGTGAGACGACGGAAGGGTTCGAGACTTCCCCCTGAAAGGGGGAAAGCGGCCCGACGCGCGAAGCGCAAGTGGCCGATGGGGGAAGCTGGAACGCCGGGGTCGGTTCGTGTGATGTGGTCTCACGCATAGCCTGAATATCAACACTTCCCCCATCGGCGCCTTGCCCCTGCGGGGCTTCGCGCCGCTTTCCCCCATAGGGTAGGGCTATCGCATATGAGTGATCAGCGAGATGAGTTTCTGATCATTCCATCTGGCCAGGAGTCCTTTGTGGCGCAGGGGGATATTGGATGGCTCGGCTCTCAAGACGTTGAGGGCCAGACGTCTGA
>JANNFM010000311.1:0-11846 GCA_031379795.1 Alphaproteobacteria bacterium | reverse complement strand
TCAGTGCGCGACGGGCGCGGTCTGGAGCCGCCAGCAACAGTTCACGCTGAATCGAAGTGGGCGCGAAGGGGTTCCCGCGAGGTACAATCCCGTTCGTAGCTTCAACCAGACGCTCGAAGTTCTCGTCCCACAAGCTAGCGTCATGGATGGCGAACAATTCGGGGAAACGCGTCGGCTCGTTAGGTATGTCTCCGTGGCCGTCGAAGATGTCCGTCCCGTTGAAGCTCCCGACGATGTTACCGGGTCGAAGGTCGCGGGAGCTGTGGCTGATCTTCCTGACGAACGTTGAATTCGACAGCAGAAACTCAACGCGGTCAGATCGGACCACCACTACGACAAAGGGCTTTTCGTCGTGCTTCTGGAGTACGGACAGGCCCAAGACAGTGCCGTTGAAGCCGCGGCCGCCAACTTTCGAGAAACGTAGCGAGTAGCCGTCCCCAACAAAGACGCTGCGAACACGTTCCGGCCGGAAAGCCTCTACATAGCGCTGCTGAAGCGCCGCCTTGTCGGCGTTCGGCTCCGCGCGTTTCACGTCCCGGATGAACGCAATGGCCTTCATGAGCGCCTGCATGGTCACAGGCTATTGCGGTTCCGGTTAACCGATTGTCGCGGCCTCGCCGCCTTCAAACCTGCCCTGCGGCCAGTCGAATGCCCGCGCCTGTTCGACGAACGCGCCGACCACCGGCGAATGCGGGCGGTCGCGCACCGTTACCAGCATCACGGTGCGGGTGAATTCCGGGCCGATGAGGCGGCGCGTCACCAGGCCGGGATCGGTAACGCTCAGCTCCGGGAAGAACCCCATGCCGAGGCCGGCGCGGATCATCCCCTGCACCCAGTCGTCGCGTTCGGAAGAAAAGACGCGGCGCCAGTCGACGCCCTGCGCTTCCAGCTCGCGGCTGGCGTGCTCCAGAACCTCGCAGTTGGCCCGGTTCACATAGGCCTGACCGTCAGTCTCCCGGCAGGTGAGGACATTCCGGCTCGCCAGCGGGTGATCCGGCGCCATGGCGATCACGAAGCGTTCGGAAAACAACGGCAGACCATGGAAGTGTGCGTCCAGTTCATCCGGCGTCCCGAACAGCGCCAGTTCCAGGTCGCCGCGAGACAGCATCTCCAGCAGCTGCGACGAACTGCGGTCGGTGACCTCCAGCGTTACGTCAGGGTGGGAGGCCCGAAACGTCACGATCAGGTCCGAAATGATTGCCGGGCTGATGGTGCACATGATGCCGATTTTCAGAGTGACGTTTTCAACGTTGCGGACAGCCTGCGCCCGGGCCCTCGCCGCCTCGGCCTGGCTCTGGATCTGCTCCAGATAGGGCAGCATCACGCGGCCGAGTTCCGACAGGTGGGTATTCTGCCGCTCCCGATGAAACAACGGGCCCCCCAACTCATGCTCCAACTGTTGAATCGCGCGCGTCAGAGCCGGCTGGCTGACGTTGGCCTGTTGCGCCGCACGCGTAAAATTCAGGGTGCTCGCCAGGGCAAGGAAGTAGCGGACTTGCTGCATTTCCATCGGGTGATCCGACCGCTTTGTGGCAGCGTTGTCAAAGGAGGATAGGGGCCGCGATACGATTTGGGGCGGCGATCTGTACCCGTCAATTACGACAGCTGTCCCGCACCTGTCTGGCGGAAAGGTTCCTGGTGGAGCCGAGCGGAATCGAACCGCTGACCTCCTCATTGCGAACGAGGCGCTCTACCATCTGAGCTACGGCCCCAGGAAGCGGCGGAATAAGGCGACTACCGGCCCTCCTGTCAAGCGGGCGTTGGAATACCTATCTCGATGCCTTGCCTTGTCAGGGCGCAAATCGCCGGTAGAACCTACAGAATGACCAGTTTTATCTTCGCCGTGATCAGTGGAATCCTCAGCCTCCTGGTGTTTGCGATCATCGCCAGCGCGATCCTGTCGTGGCTGGTGGTCTTCAACGTGATCAACATTCGCCATCCGGTGGCGCAGGCCATTGTGCGGACCCTGGATGCGGTGACGCGACCGGTGCTGGCGCCCTTCCAGCGGGTCATCCCGTCGCTGGGCGGCGTGGACATCTCGCCGGTGGTGGCCATCATCGTGATTCAGGCGGCCAGCAGGTACCTGCTGCCCTGGCTGCTGCGCCCGTTGCAGGCGCTGATCGGCTGAGCCCGCGTGCGCACGGCGCAGCTTCTGACATTTTGTTTGGCCAGCGGGAACCAATCGGACACCAAAGAGTTGTATCAATGATTGTCCACGTGGCTGCCGTCGCCCGGGATGATCACTTGATCGGTCCGGTCCAGGGCGCTGACCCCTTGCCAGGGATCGGACCGATCCTCCCCCGGCTGACGACGTTCCAACGATTCCCTCCGGCGCCGACAAGCGTTAGACTGGGAGGGCCATGTCAGACCGCGCCCAGCTTGCCCGCATGATCGCCGACGCCCGCCGCATCGTGGTGTTCACGGGAGCCGGTATCTCCACCGAAAGCGGCATTCCAGACTTCCGCAGCCCCGGCGGTGTCTGGAGCAAGATGAAGCCCATCCAGTTCCAGGACTTTGTCGCCTCCGAGGACCGCCGCAGGGAAGCCTGGAGCCGGGCCTTCAGCGGGCGCGCCGGCTGGGTGGGACGTGAGCCCAACGCCGGCCATATGGCTGTGGCCCGACTGGTCGCCCAGGGCCGGGCCAGTTCGGTGATCACCCAGAACGTCGACAACCTGCATCAGGCCTCGGGCATCGCGGCCGACAAGGTCATCGAGCTGCACGGCAACGCCAGCTATGCGACCTGTCTGGATTGTGGCGAACGCCACGAACTGGACGCCCTCAGGACGCTCTACGAGGCCACCGGCGACCTGCCCGCGTGCCGTCTTTGCAGCGGGATCGTCAAGACGGCCACCATCTCGTTTGGACAGGCCATGCCGCTGGGACCGATGGCGCGGGCCGAGGCGGAGACCCGGGCCTGCGACCTGTTTCTGGTGTTGGGATCGTCGCTGGTGGTCTATCCAGCCGCCGGGTTCCCGGTGATGGCCAAGCGAGTGGGCGCGAGGCTGGCCATCGTCAACCGTGAGGAAACCGAGCTCGACGGCTATGCCGACCTGGTGCTGCACGACGAAATCGGCCCGGTGATGACGGCGGTCGCGCCGGCCAACTAATTTTGCGCCCAGGTCGATTTCGTCACACCGCCGCCCCGATGTTTGGGCTATGCGCTCAACCGACACTGTCGGAGCTTTCTGTGATTAGACCCGCACTCTTGATGATCCTGGCCGGCCTGGCCCTTACCGGTTGCGACAAGCCCGGATCACCGGCAGCTGCGGGCGACCCTTATGCAGGCCTGGACGCCGGGTTCGTCAGCTGGCGCGCCGAGATCGAGGCGACCCATCCAGGCTGCAAAATCAAGGTGGACAAAAAGGGCTGTGAGGGCTTCCAGATCACCTGCAAGGCCCAGCAGGAAATCACCGCCGCAGAGGCCGCCAGCGGCATTACGGCGCAAATCGTCGCCGCCATGACGTTCCTGGGCAAGGGCCCCGACGGCTCCAGCAACAATCCCGGATCGTCGTTCGCCGTGTTCTCCAAGGCGCGGGGCGCCTGGACGCGGGTGGAGACCTCACCGGTCAACCTGAGCACCTGCGCGCCGGCCTGACGCCGTCAACACAGCTGAAGAATGGTGCCGCCTAGGTGACTCGAACACCTGACCCCCGCATTACGAATGCGGTGCTCTACCGGCTGAGCTAAGGCGGCTCCGGTCCGGGGACGCGGGCTTGTACCTGCCTCGGGTCGATTTGGAAAGCGTCAGGGGGTCACCCCCATCTGGTCGCGCCAGAACGAGCTCAAAGTCTGTACAAACAGGGCATGGGTCCACCGGGCGGCGGTGGCGCCCGCAGAGTGACGCATCAGGGCCGAAGCGCCGCCGCCCCGGTCTGCCAGGGTTGCGGCCCGGGCCAGCGCCAGGGCGGCGGCTTCGCAGTCGTCCTCGTCAACCCAGAAGCCGTTGACCGGGCTGGTGTATTCTCGCGGACCGATACCCGTGAATCCAGCGATCAGACACTCGCTGGCCATGGCTTCCAGGATCGTGATGCTGTGCGCCTCCATTTTTGCCAGGCTCAGGAACAACGAGGCGCCCCCCATGACCGCGGCCGTCTGCGCCTCGGTGGCCGTCTCCAAAGCCTCCCAACGCCACGGCGTATGGCCGGTGTAGATGCGTGAAAACATATAGCGGATCGCCTTATACTCCGCGGGCCGCTTTCGCGGGGTGCAGGCGATCACCGGAAGCTTGGGCGACGGCCTGAAGATCCGTTCGTCGGCAAAAGCCGGCACCACGGAGATTGTCTCATAGTCAAAGTAACGGGCGATCAGTCCGGCGACGCCGGTGTTGCAGGCCATGAAGACGCGGTACTTCGCCCGCAGCTCATCCGGCAGACTGGCAAATCCATACCCGGTGAAGGCATAGGGATTCTGGCAGAAAATCACCTTTCGGTTCGGCAGTCCCGCACAGTGCACGAGCACGCCACGGCCATCCTCCGCGATCACCAGGATGTCGTCATCGGCGATTGGACGCGACGCTTCCTCCATGGCCGCGGTGTGGGCAAACCAGGACGGACCCTTGATCCCGGCAGGGCTTCGCACCACCGCGTCGTAGCCCAGCGCCTGCAGCGCCTCGACGTGTCTGAAGATGACCTTGTTTCCACCCGTATTCGAGCCGGGTTGAGGCGCGATGTAGACAATCCTGCTCATCTGTAACCCCTCGCGGCAGTCGGACTACTTGCGGGACCCGGGTCGGGTTGTTTCCGGATCGTCGTAGTCCTCATCGACCGGATAAAGCACGGGCTCGCTGAGGATCGGGCCGGCTCCCGCATAGGCGATCGGCAGGTCCGGCAATTCGCGCAAGGTGCGTTCGCGCCGCTCGTGGCGCGGATGGATCAGTTCCCCGCTCTCCGCAAAGGTGATCACCAGCCGGGCCCAGTCCAAGGCGTGGTAGGCAAAGGCGCGACCTTCGGGATCCAGGTCCGACCAGTCGGGTTCCGGCGGCGCGTTCATGCCCTGCGCCAGCCAGAGCCGGGCCTCGTCGACCGCGCCCGCTGCGTAGACGGCCCTGGCCATGAGTCCAGCGATCCGGGCCGTGACGGGTTCGCCTTCAAGCGCGCGGGCGGCTGCGCGCGCTGCCGTCGCGTCTCCGACAATCAGGGCCTGCTCGACATAGAGGAACAGGCTTTCGCGATGGGCCGGATTGACGGCGGCCAACAGACCCACCCGGTTGGCCCGCTCGCGCGGCGTCTCGTCCGTCCGCAGGTCCCGCCAGGCCAGCCACAGGGCCGGGTGCGGCCCGACGCGCCAGGCGCTTTCGATCATGGCAGATGCGCGGCCCAGCTTGTTGTCCTGCGCCAGCAGGCGTGCCGCCATTACCACGCCCGGCGCAAAGCCCGGCTGCAGTCTGGCCGCCTCGACGGCATGGTCTCTGGCGAGGTGGCGGGCCCTTGGTTCGGGGGCGTGTTCGAGCTGGGCGGCGGAGGCTGCCAACAGAGCGGCGCGCGCTCGCTCAGCCACCACGGGCGGCACGATCTTGCGGTCCTGCGCGTCCCGGACCAGTTCCAGGCCGCCATCCCAGTCCCCCGCTTCAAGTTTTGATTCAAGGATAGCCCGCCACGCCCATCGGGCCGTGCGCTTTTCGCCATAGGCTTCCTGGGCGTGCCGCAGGGCTGTTTCTCTCGCGCCCTGGCCTATGGCCAGTTGCATCAGACCTTTGTGGCCAGCCAGCCGCATCTCCGGAAAGCCCAGCATGGCGGTGTAGGCGGCCCGGGCCTGGGCCACGTCACCGGCGGCCTCTGCCGCCTGAGCGGCCAGGACGCGCACCAGGGCCGGGGCCTCTGACGCGGCCTCGGCAGCCTTTTTCGATTGTCGCAAGGCCTCGGACCCGTCGCCGGCCGCCACCGCCAGGAAGCCTTTGGCCAGGATGTCGTTGGCCTGGCGGCGTCGGGTCTCGGCGCGGGCGCGCTCTGCCCGGCGCGGTGTCTCCAGGACCCACAGGATGGTCCGCCAGATCACCGCGATCAGCAGGCCAAAGGACAGGGCGATCAGGATTGCCGCCGCCGCCGTCATATCGGCCCGCCAGCCCAGCCAGATAACGGTCGCCTGACCTGGCTCGCCGGCCAGACTCAAGCCTCCCACGACGGCCGCGATCAGAATGATCAGAACGACGCCCGCGCGGATCATGGCGTTACCTTGGCGGCGCGTTGCGGATCGGAGGCCAGGTCACGCACGGCGCGCCCGCGAAGGGCGGCGATGACCCGGTCAATCGTGGCCCGTCGCTCGGCGCCCTCCCGCCAGCCAGCCAGGGCTTCGCGCCCCTTGAGTGGCAGTCGATCCAGCAGGTCGAGGGCCGCCACAACCTCGCCCGCTCGCAACGCCTGTTCGGCCCGGGCCACCAGGGCGTCAGGGCTATCTCCCTCGACGTCATCGACCCGACGGATCGTGACGATCTTGCCTGCGGCATAGGCAATCTGCGCGCCGAGGCCGGCATCCTGCGGCGGCTTGCGCGACCGGCTGGCGGCCTTGGCGGCCAGGGCATCGAAACCCGCCGCCAGCGCGCCGCGGCTCGGCGCCCCCGTTTCGGCCAATCGCGACAGGTCAGCCAGTTCCGGCAGGCCCGGGGCGACCCGATGAAGGGCCTGGTACTCCCCGATGAAGGGTCGGGAGGTCTGCGAGGCGTCCACAAGGGCTGCGGCGGTCAACGCGGCAGAGGCAGCCTCGGCGGAACGCGCACCCTGCTGTTCGAGCTCGGCAATTCGCGCCTTGAGTTCGCCAACCTCATCCAGCGTCACCCGCGCGGGTTCGGCGTTCGCGGGATAGAGGGGCGCCGGCAGGCCCACCGGCTGCGCCTTCGCCACCGGTGCGGCGGGCGCCAGGTTGGTAGGCCCGGCGGGCATCAACCGGGCCCCGAGGACCGCCACCGCAACCCCGGCCAGAATACACAGCAGCCCAAATGCGACCGCGACCCAAAACCCTGCCCCCAGCAGAGGTTTCGTTCGGTACTCGGCGGGATCGCGGGGCAGGCCGGGTTCGGACGGGCTCATGACTACCTGTCGATAAGATTGAGCAGCGCGGCTTCCAGCGGGAAGGGGGGGAATGATCGCCCGCCCATATGTGTCCTGCTCAGCGGCTTCAGCACCGCCTTCGACAGGCTCAAGGCCCGCATGTGCGGGGCAGGGTTCGCCTTCAGAAAGGTCGCCAGCGCCTGCGCCGCCCGTTCGGAATGCAGCAGAACGGCGTCGCAGCGACCCACCTGTTCAGTGGCTTCCTGTGACAACGTCGCCGGCACGGTCTCGTACAGCGTCAGCCGCCGCGCCTCGACCCGGTGTTTCTCCAGGGCGCCCGACAGGTCACCGGCCAGTTCCAGCGCGCCCGGATGCAGGATCGCGCCCCGCAGTTCGTTGCGGCGCACTGCAATGCCTTCCGCCAATGCCAACACGTCACCGTCTGCCGACAGCACCGACTTGAAGCCCGCCTTGCGGGCGGCCTGGGCTGTGGCGGCGCCGACTGCAAAGACCTTCAGGCCTCGCTCCCCGCTCTTGTCGGCAAAGGCACGGACGCCATTGGCGCTGGTGAAGGCCAGGGCGGCGACACCCTGCAGATCCACCGTCACGTCCGGCAAAACCTGGACCTCGAGCAGCGGCACGACCACCGCGTCGTGACCCATGGCGCGCACCCGCTCCGCCGTGATATCCGCGCCGGGTTGCGCGCGGGTGATCCAGATTTTCTGTCTACGTATCGTCATCAGGCGATACTGTTATCCGACTGGGCGGCGGTTCGCCAACGGCCATGCTTGTTGCGATGGCGCATTTGCATCTCGAGATCGCCTGCGGGGGATCAGAGGACGATGTCGTCGCCCGCTTCATCCTTGATCGCCTGACCCAGCGAAAGGCCCAGATCGTGGGCGGAGGCCAGGGGATCGGCCAGCCGGGTGATCTCCGAACCCCCCGCATGACGGAACCGCAGGGTGCCCCCCGGCGACAGCGCCTCGACAATCAGATTGAGACTGCCACCCTCCAGCCAGGCGTGGGCGCCCACCGGCGTCCGGCACGAGCCTTCGAGCGCTATCAGGGCGCCGCGCTCGGCTGTCACGCAGAGCGTCGTGGTCTCGCAACGCAGGGCCTGAACCCACGGCAGGTTGCGATCCGCCTCACGGGTCTCAATGGCCAGCGCCCCCTGCCCCGGTGCTGGCGGCGCCTCCCGGGGATCGATCAGGCTCATGGGCAGGTCGCCCAGGCCCAGGCGGCGCAGGCCGGCATAGGCCAGCAGGATCGCGTCCGCGTCGCCCGCCGCCAGCTTGGCCAGGCGTGTGTCGACGTTGCCGCGCAGCATCTGGACGTTCAGGTCGGGCCGACGATAGAGGCACTGGGCCTGCCGTCGCAGGCTGGCGGTCCCCAGGGTGGCGCCATCGGCCAGATCTTCGAGGGTCAGCGGCCCCCGGCTCAGGAAGGCATCGCGCGGGTCCTCACGCTCGGGGATCGCGGCAATGCAGAGGCCGTCGGGCAACACCGACGGCACGTCCTTCATCGAGTGGATGGCGCAATCAATGCGACCCTCGATCAGCGCCTCTTCAATCTCCTTGGTGAACAGGCCCTTGCCGCCGATTTCCAGCAGGCGGCGATCCTGGATTCGGTCGCCGGAGGTGGTGATGATGATCAGCGGAGCCACGCGTTCGACCTCGGCGGCGTTCTGCGGGTCAACGCCCAGTTCAGCGGCGATGCGGCGCTGCATATGGCCGGCCTGAGCCAGGCTCAGCTTCGAGCCCCGGGCGCCGATGCGGACTGGCTGTTGCGTGCTCACGGTCGGCGGTCTACCTCGGACAGGGAAAGCGTCAGGCCTGCTACAGGAGCAGGCCCGATCCGGCAACCAATGACCCTCAGCCAAACCGTCCTGGGCCTCGAAACCAGCTGCGACGAAACCGCAGCCGCGGTGGTGCGCCGCCATGCCGACGGGCGTGTCGAGGTGCTGTCCTCGGTGATTGCCAGCCAGATCGCCGCCCACGCGCCCTATGGCGGGGTGGTGCCGGAAATCGCCGCCCGCGCCCACGTCGAGAACATCGATGCGATCACCGAGGCGGCCTTGAGCGAGGCGGGCGTCGGGTATGTCGACCTCACCGGCGTCGCTGCCACAGCGGGGCCAGGCCTGGTCGGTGGCGTTATGGTGGGGCTGTCATTCGGCAAGGCGGTGGCGCTGGCACGCGGTCTGCCGCTGGTGGCGGTCAACCATCTGGAGGGTCACGCGGTGTCGGCCCGGCTGGGCGCCGAGATCGCCTATCCGTTTTTGTTGCTGCTGGTGTCGGGCGGACACTGCCAGCTCTTGAGCGTGGAGGGCGTCGGGGCTTGCCATAGGCTGGGGTCGACCCTGGACGACGCCGCCGGTGAGGCGTTTGACAAGATCGCCAAGGCGATGGGGCTGGCCTATCCGGGGGGCCCGGCTCTGGAGGAGCTTGCCGAGGGTGGCGACCCCACCCAGTTTATGCTGCCGCGCATGCTGTTGGGCAGAAAGGACTGTGATTTTTCCTTCTCCGGCCTCAAGACCGCCGCCGCGCGTCTGGCCGAAGGGGTGGCGGGCGACATCCCGCGCCGTGACCTGGCCGCCTGCGTTCAGGCCGCCATCGCAACGCAACTGGCCGAGAAGTCTGACCGGGCCATGCAGGCTTATGCGGCGAGCCATTCCGCCGAGGGGCTCAGGTTTGTGGTCGCCGGCGGCGTCGCGGCGAACCGTGCCGTCCGGGAGCGCCTGCGCGCGACCGCTGCCGCTAACGGCTTCAGCTTTGACGCCCCACCGCTGGCCTATTGTACCGACAACGCCGCCATGATCGCGCTGGCCGGGGCTGAGCGGCTGTCGCTGGGTCTGTCGGACGGCCTGGACGCCGTGGCCCGGCCTCGCTGGCCGCTGGACGCCCGCGCGGCGATGTCGCACCCGAGCCACCCACCCGGCCGCAAGGGGGCCAAGGCATGAAACGGGTCGGCGTGATCGGCGGCGGTGCCTGGGGCACGGCCCTGGCCCAGGTCTGCGCACGGGCCGGGCGCGAGGTAACCCTGTGGGCGCGCGAGCCCGAGGTGGTCGAGAGTCTCAACACCCGGCACGAGAATGCCGTGTTCCTGCCGGGCATACCGCTCGAACCGTTGATCCGCGCTACGGGCCGCCTCTCGGATCTTGCGGGCAGTGATCTGGTGCTGGCGGTGCCGCCGGCCCAGCACATGCGCGCAACGTTGGCGGCCTTTGCAACTGCCACCCGTCCAGGTCTGCCGATCCTGTTGTGCTCGAAGGGCGTCGAACAGAGTTCGCTGAAACTGATGACCCAGGTGCTGGCCGAGAGCTTGCCGGACGCGACGCCTGCGGTGTTGTCCGGCCCCAGCTTTGCCGGCGAAGTAGCGCGTGGGCTGCCGACGGCGGTTACCCTGGCTTGCGCCGACATTGAGCTGGCCGAGGCGCTGGCCGAGGCCATCGCCACGCCGACCTTCCGCCCCTACTTCGCCACCGACATGATCGGCGCCGAGGCCGGTGGCGCGGTCAAGAACGTGCTGGCCATCGCCTGTGGCATCGTCGAGGGGCGGGGCCTGGGCCGGTCCGCCCACGCCGCCCTGATCACCCGGGGATTTGCCGAACTGACCCGTCTGGCGGTGGCGCTGGGTGGGGAGGCCGAGACGGTCGCCGGGCTCTGCGGGCTGGGTGATCTGGTGCTCACCTGCTCCAGCCCTCAGTCGCGCAACATGAGCGTGGGTCTGGCGCTGGGTCTGGGTCAGACGCTTGACGAGGCTGTGGCGGGGAAACTATCGGTCGCCGAAGGGGTCGCCTCGGCCCCGGCAGTCCGCGACCTGGCCCGCAAGCTGGGGGTTGAAACGCCGATCTGCGAGGCGGTGGCTGCCATCCTGGCCGGCGATGCGGGCGTGGACGACGCCATCCGCGACCTGTTGTCCCGACCCTTGAGAGAGGAAATCTGAATGCCCACCTTTGTGTTGTTCTGCGTCGACAAACCGGGGTCGCTGGATTTGCGGATGGCCACGCGCGAGGCGCATCTGGCCTATATGCGCGACAAGGCCGCGATGATGAAACTGGGCGGGCCGATGCTGGATGATGAGGGCGCCATGGCGGGATCGCTTCTGATCGTCGAGGCTCCAGATCGCGCGGCAGCCATGGCATTAAACGCACAGGATCCCTACACCCTGGCGGGGCTGTGGGAACGGGTGGACGTCAGAGCGTTCAAGGCCACCCTTGGCCAGCTTTGAGGCGGATAACCCGGCCCGACCGCCCGGCGGCGTCCGGCTCTGCGATCTGACCGAGATCGCCGATCCCGGCGGCAAAAGCTTCCGGTTCCGCGACGGCTCGCGCATGTTTGCTGGCTTCGTGATCCGTCAGGGCGATGCCGCGCGCGGCTTCGTTGACAGTTGCCCGCACGCCGGGTGGCCCCTGGCCCCGATGGACGACCGCTATCTGACCCGCGACGCGCGCCACATATTCTGCTCAGGCCACGGCGCGCTGTTCCGCCTGGACGGCCACTGCGTCGCAGGGCCCTGTGCGGGCGACGATCTCGCCGCCTGGCCGGTCGAGGTGCGGGACGGCGAGGTTTACACCGTCTGAAGCCAGAGGCTGCCGGGGACTTCGAAGTCCTGAGCCTCCCCCCTTCAAGGGCTACGGGATGCAGGGAAGTGAGTCGGCGAGGCGGCGGGCCTCTACGTCGACTCACTTCCGTGCATTCCGTAGCCCGACGGGTGAGGAGAATCAGACCCGCAGCCACCAAGCCCTTTACGGATCCACTTACGTGCATCCAGTAGCTTGAAAGGGGGAATCCACAATCCCGGCCGCCGGGTCCCTGACGGCTTCTACGGCTTTCGCAGGGTTGGGCTGTCCAGGTCCAGTTGGTC
>JANNFM010000202.1:0-2283 GCA_031379795.1 Alphaproteobacteria bacterium | reverse complement strand
CTGTCGGTGCTGGTCGCGGCCTCGCTGGTGATCTTCCCTGCGGGCTGTATCTGGGCCCTTAGACCCGTGCCGCAGCCGGCCAGCTTGCAGCCAGTTGCAGCGATAGAGGTTGCGCTTCGAACCCCGGCTGACCGAGCTGATTTACTAACCATGCTAAGGCGTCACGCGCTCGCTGGTGGTCTTCATGTTGATGACGTCAGCGAGAGTTGGATTGAGTTTCGGCGAAACACGCCCGCCCATGGTTCTTCTTCAGAAGGCGACCCACTTTCCAAGACGATCTATGTGGGCCTTTACCGCGGAACTGAAGACGATAATCCCGAAGTCATCGTGGACGATGGCGGCCATTTGGGGCGACCGTGGTTGACGTTTCTCAAAGGCAAGCACCCTGAGCTGGCGACCAAAGTGCGTCTTGAGTTCCTCAAAGACATCAAACTGAGATGGCCGGACGCAAGAGATGTGCCGCTCATGGCGAAAGGGAGCCGCCCTCTCTCCGGCGACTTGATCTGGACGGGAAGGGGCTATGTCGTGAAGCCCGAACGCGTAGGCGACTACACTCGGTAGGCGAACTGGGTTCCGATAGGTGGCTCCCAACCGACCTTCGCTAAGCCTCCGCCGCCGCCGGCTCCTGCACGAAGCCCTTCCAGGTCGACATGTAGTCCACGAACGCCGGGCCGAGGCCTTCCTTGACCAGATGTTCGCGGGTGACCGGCAGGGCGATCGGCTCGAAGGCGGGATCGCGGGAGAGCTCGGGAAAGTCATGGTGCAGGATGGCCGCGCGGCCGATCAGCACGAAGTCCGCGCCGTCCTGCAGCATCTGGCTGGCGATGGCGGGCGTGGTCACCTTTCCGGCGACGCCCAGGCGGGTCGTCCCGCGGTCCAGTTCGGTGAACCAGGACATCAGGCTGCGACCCTGGAAGGCTTCCTCGACCGGCTCCTTGAAGACATCCCACAGCGACATGTCGAGGAAATCGAGCCGGCCATCGGCCATCACCGCTTGGGCCGTCTGAAGTATGTCGGCGAGTTGCAGGCCAAAGCGTTCCGGCGACAGGCGCAGGCCCAGCTGGAAGTCGGGGCCGCAGCGGCTGCGGACACCGTCGATGATCTCGTGGATGATGCGGGCGCGGTTCTCCACCGACCCTCCGTACCGGTCCGTACGATGATTGAGCTCGGGCGAGAGGAACTGGGCGATGATATAGCCGTGGGCGCCGTGGATCTCCACGCCCTCGAAGCCCGCCTGCTCCGAGCGCACGGCGGCGGCGATGAAATCCTCGATCAGTTGCTCGACCTCGCCCAGCGAGAGCCCGCGCGCGCCGGTCTCGGGATCATCGGAGGGACACACCGGCTGACCCACCAGCTCCTTGGGCGAGCGGTTGCCCGCGTGGTGCATCTGTAACGACGAGACACTGCCATATCCCTTGATCGCGGCGGCCAGTCGGCTGAGGCCCTCAAGATGCTGATCGCCGAACACGCCCAGCTGGCCCGGAAAGCCCTGACCCACGGCCTGGACATGGGCGGCGCAGGTCATGGTCAGGCCAAAGCCGCCCTGGGCGCGCATGGTCAGCCATTTGAACTCATCGTCCGACAATCGTCCGTCGGGATGGCTCTGCAAGTTGGTTAGTGGCGCCAGCATGAACCGGTTCGCCATGGCCGGGCCGTGGGCAAAGGTCAGGGGGTCGAAAAGGTCGGACAAGGTGGGAACTCCGGTCGTGGAAGCGCCAGCTTTCCCTACCGGCCTTCCGCCGGGTCCGGCAAACCAGAGTTTCTGACAGGCATCCCCGCAATCCACTGGCGGATCAGGGCCAGACCTTCCTCATGGATCACGGATCGGCCCAGTTCAGGCATCATCACGCCAGGCTCGCTGGACGCCATCCGGTAGGCGACGATGGAAGTGTCTGGATGGCCGGGGTCAATGCCGACGCTGAGGTTGCCGGCCCCGCGACCGGCGGCGACGGGTTGCTTGCCGACGCCGAGGGCGGCGGGCCGGGACTCCTCGACGCCGAGGAACAGGCCAGAGTTGCTGGCGACGGCGCGAGGGTTATGACAATGGGCGCAGTTGGCGTCGAGATAGGCACGCGCGCGGGCCTCCACCGGGGCGGCCGTATCATCCCAGCGGACCGTGCGCGGAACTGCATCAGGCGCGGGCGCGCCCGTCAACAGCCCCTTCCGGGTCCAGTGTAGGAGCTGGTTCTCGTGCCCTTCGGCATAAGCGAAGTCGCCGTTCAGATTGCGCGCCTTGGGACCGATCGGCGTGATCGTCTTGTCCAGTTGATGGCATTCCTTGCA
>JANNFM010000114.1:0-7704 GCA_031379795.1 Alphaproteobacteria bacterium | reverse complement strand
CCTCGAAGCAGCTCGCACGGCGGTCGAGACCGGGCACGAACCTGTCGACCGCATCGCCGGTGCCGCAGGGTTCGGCGACCCTGAGCGGATGCGCCGCGCCTTCCTGCGAGCTTTTGGATTGCCGCCACAGTCTTTGCGCCGAGCTGCTCGGTTCTGACGCCTCGCGCCCGTGGTTCAATCGATCAGGAGCTGGAGACTGGCGCCGTATGCGGGATGACCAGCGCCGCGGCCTCGGTCGGCTTGGCGATGGGCATCGGGCTCTGAACCACTTTCGCCTTCGGATCCGACGATGGCTGCAGCGACGTTTCAATCGCCGCCTCCACCTGTGATGGCGCCATGTAAAGGCCCGCAGCCTGTTCGGTCGGGCCTGAAATCAGGACCACGGTTTCGCTCTGCGTCGCGCTCCGGCTGGCGAGTTGGGCGCGATAGGGCGACAGTTTGTAGAAGATGTGGCTTCCCACCTGGGCGACACGCTGCATGGACGGCGCCCAGAACGGCGACACCGCTGTGGTGTGGAAGTGTGTCGCGCGGCCGACTTCGGCGCCTGACATTCCGGCCAACGTGCGCCGGGCCACGATGCGGGCGCGCGTCCAGGCTTCAGTCTCGCGAATCCGCTTCATCGAACCATCGCAGGTGAAGCTGAACTGGCAGCCCGAACGGCCGGCGCCCTGAAAGACCACGCCGCAAACGGATTTCGGAAATGCTGGGTGACTTACGCGGTTCATCACCACTTGAGCGACTGCCGCCTGACCTCGGGGGCTCTCGCCTCGGGCTTCGTAGTAGACGGCGTCGGTCATGCACTCGAGGTCGGCGCGTCGCAGGGCCTTTGCAGCGCCGCGATCATTGCCGAAGCGAACGGCGACGATCTGCGCATCCGCACCCGCGCGGAAGCCGTATTGATCCAGGCCCATGCGAAGGCCGCGCCCCTGGGTTTCCAGGTGCGAGCCAGCATAGCCGGTAGCGGCTGCGGCGGCCATGCGGTCGGCTTCGGCGCGCGCCGCAATGTGACCGGCCATACCGGCCACAAGATATGATACGCCCAGGATCAGGCCCATGCCGGATCCCAACAGAGTGGCGCTTAACAGCCCACGCCGATCAGCGTGCGCTTGCGTTCCATGATTCAAAACGGGACGGTCCTCAGCGGCGAGGGCGTACTTGCCCCCCAACTTTTGTCGCCGCGCTCGCCCCTGCTCATGCTGGTAGCGACCGCCGGCAGGCCTGCCCCGAGTTCCGTTGGTGGGGGGAGGCGACGGCAAATGGTGAAGCGTGTATGAATGCCGAACGCCACAATGGCAACAGGTTTTTGCAGCGCAACATTAACGCGGCGAACTTGCGCGGCGCGCGACAGGTCGGCTGATCAGTCACAAGACACTGACTTGCCGAGATAATTCATAGAGACTGGCGCCCGATGCCCACTAGTCTTCCATTAGGCAAGAATTCCTCGGAAACCATATCGATTTACTCTGTTCGCACTCGCACCAAGCTAGGCTGTGGTCATTGGGCAATGGCGTAGATGCGTCTGGCGCGGGTCTTGCTGCGTATCTTCGGACAAGGGAACAACGGGAGCGTGCGCAAAATGCGCCATTTGATTCTATCCATGGCGACGCTGGTGGGCGTCCTGCTGGTCGCAGCGAACGCCATTCACAGTTTCTAAGCCGCCCGCGCCGACGCCGACGCCATGGCGAGGTTCACCTGTCGAAGGCGCCAGAGACTGACCCCGGCCAGGATGATGTAGACCAGAATCGCGCCGGCGATTCCGATCCCCATGCCTTTGTCAAAGTTGGCTTGAGTCACATTCAGGACCGACGCCGGCAAGACCTCCGAGCCCACGACCACCCAGTGATCGGCCTGATAGATCCCGCACAACATGGCCGCCGCGACCAGACTGCGGATGGCCAACAGCGACTCCACCAGCTGGGCTTGCCCCGGACGCAACAGCGCCATGAGGTTCGCCGCAAGTTCGTAGAGCGAAAAGATCAGAATCGGCCAGAACCAACCCGCCCAGACAGGCGCCAGGTCAAGCCGCAGGGCGTGATCCGGCAACAGGTTGCGGAACTGGATGAAGCCGATCCACCAGAGAATGAACACCACCCCCACGCCGATCTCGACGCCAGCCTCGAAGGGCGAGACAGCGCGCCCCGTAGCCGGGGGCAGCCGGCCGGGTTTCCAACGATTGAGGATCGCCGTCTTTCCGAAGCGCTCGATCAGGGCGAACACCAGGGTCACCGCGCCAAGCGTCAAGAGAAGCGTCGCCGTCAGCGACGGCGCAGTCCGATCTGCAACTCGCGCGGTGTCTTCGCCGCCCACGACGACCAGGATCGCCAGCACCAGATAGACGCCCACGACGAGGGCCAACGACATCTTCAGGCTGGCCCACCAGAACGGAAACACCTCGGGTCCGATCACATGCTGGGTCTTGCGATAACGCCCGGCCACGGTCAGCGGATGGCCGAAGCGGATCAACAGCGCCTCGAGCTCCTCCTGAGTCTGGGCGCGCCCCAGGCGAGATTCTTCATCTTCCACCTGCGATAGCAGAACGTCTCGCAGCTCGGCGGTTACATCAGCCTTCTGGGCGTCCGGAAGTTGGCGGGCGATGGCGCCCAGGTAGCGTTCGATCAGGTCCATCTCAGGTCCCCAGGATCCCATCGAGGGATCGGTTGAGCGCCCGCCATTCGATGATCAGGCGGGCCAGTGTTTCGCTTCCAAGTGGCGACAGCCGGTAGAAGCGCTTGTTCCGCTTCTCCTCTTCCCGCCATTCGCTGGTGAGCAGCCCCTGCGTCTCAAGCCGCCGCAGCATGGGATAGAGGGCACCTTCGTCGATCTCGACGCCGGTCTCGGCCAGGGCCTTGCGCAGGGTGTAGCCATAGTGCTCGGCGCGCAGTTGCCCCAGGACGGCCAGGATCAGTGATCCTCGGCGCAGTTCCTGCCGCAAGCCTTCGAAGATTTCGGTTTCCGTCGCCATCTTGCTGTACGTCATACACTGTGTGATATATAGTGTCTAGCGCACAGGATAAATTTCTGTTCGCCCGCGCCTTCGCTGCCTTCCGGCGTCATGCTAGATACAGCGTAAATTAGTGGGGAGACGGCTATGTTCCGCGCGATGATGGGATTGCTGGCGGCTCTGGCGATCGGCACGGCCGTTCAGGCCAAACCGCAGGACATGTACGCCACCAACAACGGCGTGAAGATCCATTACGTCGTTGATGGCAACGGCCCGCTGGTGGTGCTGATCCACGGCTTCCCGGACTATTGGGGCACCTGGAAACCGCTGATGGCCGAACTGAACAAGGCCGGCTATCGGACCGCCGCCCTGGACACACGGGGCTACAACCTCTCGGACAAACCCGAGGGCGAAGCGGCCTACGCCATGCCCAATCTGATCGGCGACGTGGCCGCGGTGATCGCCGCCGAGGGCCAGAAGAGCGCCATCATTGTTGGCCACGACTGGGGGGCCGCCATCTCCTGGCAGGTGGTGTTCAACCGGCCCGACCTGGTCAACAAGCTGGTGATCATGAGCGTGCCCCACCCGGTCGGCTTCGCGCGCGAGATGGCCACTAACGTCGACCAGCAGAAAAACAGCCAGTACGCCCGCAATTTCCAGCAGCCAGGGTTCGAGAAGAACCTGTCGGCGGCAGGCCTAGCCAGCATGGTCGCCGGCGCCAAGGACACGCCCCGGAAGGCCGAGTACCTCGAGGCGTTTCAGCGCTCGAACCTCACCTCGATGATGAACTACTACCGCGCCAACTATCCGCGCGGGACCGGCGACGCGGTCTCCCCGCCCTCCGGCATCACCGCCGCCAGCCCGCCGATGATCAAGGTTCCGGTGCTGGTGATCCACGGCATGAAGGACACGGCGCTGAACGCCGCCGGGCACGCGGGGACCTGGAACTATGTGGCCGAGGACAGCACGATCCTGATGATCCCCGGCGCCGGCCACTTCGTGCAGCACGACGCCGAGGCGCTGGTGAACAAGACCGTCCGAAGCTGGTTGAACGACCGGCGGTAGTCGGTCAGGCCGCTGCGCCGACCCGCCCGTACTTCGCGCCCAGTTCCGCCATCACCGCCTCGAATTCGGCGATCGTCTCGCTGAGGATCTGCGCGACAGGCTTCACGGAATCGATCCGACCCGCGACCTGACCGGTCAGCGCGATGGCGGCTTCCATGTCGCCGCCGAAGTAGAGGGCCAGGGCGTTCGCCATCTCGCCCATAATGTTGGCCGGCGGTTCCAGCTCGAAGCGGGTGGTCTTCTCGGTGCGCAGCGCCCTCAGCGCCGGGCCGGGGCCGTGGCGATTCAGGAACACGGTGTCGGTTTCCCGCGCACCCACGATGCTGTCCTTCCAGTTCTGGTGCACCGGGCTCTCGGCGGCTGAGACCATCCGCGTGCCCATCTGTACGCCCTCGGCGCCCAACGCGAAGGCGGCGGCCATGCTGCGACCATCGGTGACGCCGCCCGCGGCGATGATCGGCAGGTTGGTCCGGGAGCACACCAGCGGCAAGAGCACCATGGTGGCGACGTCGCGACCGTTCTTGAATCCACCGCCCTCACCGCCCTCGACCACCAGGCCATCCACCCCGGCTTCGATGGCCTTCTGCGCCGCCGCCATCGAGGGCACCACGTGGAAGACAGTGAGGCCCGCGCCCTTCAGCGCCTCGCAGTACCGGTTGGGGTCGCCCGCCGAGGTGGTGACGAACTTCACGCCCTGATCGGCCACGAACTTGACGATGTCCGGGTCGCGCACAAAGGCCTGGGCGACGTTGATGCCCCACGGCTTGTCGGTGAGGGTCCGCATCTTCTTCACCTCCTCGCGCACCTCATCGAGGCGGCCGGAAGAGGTCTCGATCACGCCGAACCCGCCGGCGTTGGACACGGCGCTGGCCAGCTGCGCCCGCGCGATCCAGCCCATCGGCGCCTGGACGATGGGGTATTTCACGCCGAGCAGATCGGTGATGCGGTTCTTCATACGGGGCTCCCTGAAGAGAGGACTATTGCGCGGACGATGGCGAATTCAAACAGGCGTTTGCCATAGCGGCGCAGTCAACAAGCCAACGGGGAAAATGGATTCCGCGATCAACCTACGCCGCCACGCCCAACGGCCGGGCCCGCGCAACACGTTCCAGCTCTCGCGGGCTATGCATCGCCGCCCACAGGTCATTGCGCCGCTGGAGGTTGAGCCAGAAATCCGCGCTGGAGCCGAACACCCGGGCCAGGATCAGGGCGGTGGGAACCGTTATGCTGCGTCGACCATTGCACAGTTCATTCACGTGTTTGCGCGGCACGCCCATGGCGTCCGCCAGCGCGGCCTGGGTCAGGCCTAGAGGCGCCATGAACTCTTCCAAGAGAACTTCGGCGACGGACGCGGGCTGGGCTTTGGTCATCAACATGAGTGGCCTCACCTGTAACTATGGTCGTCGAGATAGACGTCGCGCGCCTCGCCACGCGCGCCATCCCAGCGAAAGATCAAGCGCCATTGCTGGTTCACGCGGATCGAATGAAGGCCGGCAAGAGAGCCCCGAAGCTTCTCAAAGTGGTTGCTGGGCGGCGATCGCAGATCCTGATCCGTGGTCGCATCATCCAGCATCTGTAGTTTCCGAAACGCGCGCACCGCCAGATCTGCTGGCATCGACCTTGATCGGACATCGTCGACGAAGAAGGCGCGAAGACTTTCATCGCGAAAGCTGACGATCATCCGTCGCCTCCAACACTCCGCCAATGTACCACTCCATGGGGCATGGCGCAAATTGTAGCGTCGGCGTCAAGGCGGCCGACTGTCGCCTCAAACCCCCAACCGCACCGCCACCTCTTCCCCGATCGCCAGCGACGAGGTCAGCCCAGGGCTCTCAATGCCGAACAGCGTCACCAGGCCCGGCAACCCATGCATATCGGCGCCATCCAGCCGGAAGTCAGGCTGGGTTTCGCCCGGGCCGTGGATCTTCGGGCGGATGCCGGCATAGTCGGGGCTGAGCGCGCCGTCGGGCAGGCCCGGCCAGAACTTGCGGATATAGGCGTAGAAGGCCGGTGCCGCGCCGGGGTCGACCGAGTAGTCCAGCGTATCGACGAAGTTCAGGTCCGGGCCGAACACGCCCTGCCCGCCCATGTCGCGGCGATAGTGGGTGCCCAGCGCGCCCGGGATCGGCGGCGGATAGATCAGGCGGGCGAACGGCGCCTTGCCGCTCAGACGGAAATAGATGCCCTTGCCGAAGTGGAGCTTGGGGATGATCGCGGCCGGGAAGCCTTCGATGGTCGCCGCCACGCCCTGGGCCGACAGGCCCGGCGCCGTCACCAGATAGCGGCAGGTGAGCACGGTGGGCTCGGCACCGCCCGCGCGCACCTCGAACCCGCCACCCTCCAGGGGCGTGGCGCCCTCGAACGGGGTCGACAGCACCACCGCGCCGCCGGCCGCCTCGATCTGGCCCTCCAGGGCCAGCATGTAGGCGTGGCTTTCGAACACCCCGCTTTCGGGGGAGACCAGGGCGCCGACGCAGGCCAGCTCGGGCTCCAGCGCCAGCGCCTGGGCCTTGGTCAGCAGGGCCATGCCCTCGACGTCATTGGTCCGCGCCTGGGCCAGGATGGCGTCGAGGCGGGCCAGATCGGCCTCGCCCTCGGCCACCACCAGCTTGCCGCAGCGGTCATACTCGACGTGGTGGGTGTCGCAGAAGGCATAGAGGGCACGTCGGCCCTCGACGCAGAGCCGCGCCTTCAGCGAGCCTGAGGGATAGTAGAGGCCGCCATGCACAACCTCGGAATTGCGCGACGACACGCCCTGGCCAATGGAGCCATCCTTCTCCAGCACCGCGACGATGAAGCCGCGACGGCTCAACGCATAGCCGCAGGCCAGGCCCACGGCGCCGGCGCCCACAATCACTGCGTCAAAATCAAACTCCGCCATGACTTTCGCCTAACGCGGAAGCCAGCGCATGGGAACCCGGGCCAGCGTCATTCAGCGATGATAGAAGCGCATGGGGTTCACGGATTCGAGGATCAGAGATGACGGTCAAGGATCGCCAGGGACTGGAACTGACAGGCGCCAGCGAGGCCGCCGGCGGCCGCTATCGGGACGCGATCAAGGCCTATCACTGCTATGCGGGAGAGCCGTTCCCGATGTTGAGGGCGGCGCTGGCGGACAGCCCGGGTTTTGTCATGGCCCACGTGTTGGTCGCCTACATGACGCTGGTCGGGTCTGACCCGAGAATTCGCAAAATGGGGCTGGCGGCGGCTGCGGCGACGGCGGACCTGAACGCCACGTCGCGTGAAGCCGGACACCTCGCGGCTATCCACGCCATGGCGGCGGGCGAGTTCCAGAACGCCGCGCGCATCCTTGAGGATGTCAGCATCGCCGAGCCGCGTGATGTTCTGGCCCTGCAGGCCGGCCAGCAGATGGACTTCCTGACCGGCGACACCCGCATGCTGCGCGACCGCATCTCTCGCGCCCTGCCCGCCTGGTCCGACGGCATGCCGGACCATCACGCCATCCTGGGCCTGCACGCCTTCGGTCTGGAAGAAACCGGACACTACGCCCGCGCCGAAGCCGCCGGGCGGCGCGCCATCGAGCTGGAGCCGCGGAACGGCTGGGCCCAGCATGCCGTCGCCCACGTGCTGGAGATGCAGGACCGCCGCGTCGAAGGCGTCGCCTGGATGCGCGGCAATGCGCCGGACTGGACCCCCGAAAGCTTCTTCGCGATCCACAACTGGTGGCATCTGGCGCT
>JANNFM010000113.1:0-2771 GCA_031379795.1 Alphaproteobacteria bacterium | reverse complement strand
ATGGGAACAAATATAGAACATCATGTGGTGGTTGTAAAGTCTTTGCGGTTCCGCTTGTGCACACGACCCTTTGTGATGCTCTCGCGGAACCAATTTTCCCCGTCATCCCGCGGACAAGCCGCGGGATGACGGGGAAAATTGGTTCCGCGAGAGCATCACAAAGGGTCGTGTGCACAAGCGGAACCGCAAAGACTTTACAACCACCCCACAACGTTCTATCTTTGTTCCCATGCCCGACACCACCGTCGCCCGCAACGAACATGAGCTCCAGATTCTGGCGGCGCTGGTCGATTGTGCGCATGAATTGAGCGTGGCGGTGGCCGGGGCGGCGAAGGCGGAGAGCGGCACGCGGCAACTCCAGCTATTTGACGCGTTTCAGCGCGGCTTTCTGGCGGTACGGATGGGGATCCGGCTGTCGATGATGCTGCGCGCGGCGCCACGATCCATCGGCTTGCCCGCCCGGGAAGCCTCCGACGTCGAGCGGCCCGAGACCGAGCGCCTTGAAACAGAGCGGTTGCGGGTTCGCCCCGAACCCGACCGGCCCGAGCGTGAACGCGACCGCGACTACGAGCCCGTCAGCCTGCCGAAATTCCTCTCGACTCTGGGCGTGGTCGCCTCGGACGCGGCCCGTCTGGGCGGCCTGCCCGCCCACGTCCGCGCCGACCTGCTACCCAAACTCGACACTCTGCTGGCGCGCGCCAAAGGCCCTGCGGCGCCACCGCCGGCCCCGGCCGCCGCCGTGGCGGTCCTGACCCGACCAAAGCCCAACCCGAAGGCGGCCCTGCTGGGTGCCACCTCCGCGATCTCCACCCAGCCCCTGGCCTTCCATGGCCAGCCACGTCCCCCACCCTATCGGTTCGGGTGAGGCCAACTCCTCGCTCATCCCGGCGCGTGTCGGGCCCCAAATTCCGAGCACAGCTGCGAGCTGTCGGGCACTGTCTGGATTGAGGTTTCCCCCTCTGGGGGAAAGCGGCCCGATGCGCGCAGCGCGAGTGGCCGATGGGGGAAGTCCGAATCCGCGATATGGGGGCCGGTTCGAAACCTGGCCGCGCGCGCTTTGCCTCGAATTCGATACCTCCCCCATCGGCGACTGGCCCCTGCGGGGCTTCGCGCCGTTTTCCCCCAGAAGGGGAAACCTCGAAGGTCTCGAATCCTGAATGGGATCACGGTGTCACGATCGCAAAGTCCGGCTTCGGTGGCGTCAGCCAGCCCAGCATCCGCGCCAGCGCCCCCGCATCCCCCTCCGACGCGAGCCCCGTCGCGGGCTGTCCCGCCATGGCCACAGCCAGAAACTGCGAGCGCGGCATCGTGAACACCCCGTCGGCCCGCCCACCCTTCGGATCCGCCTCATAGGTCAGCACGGAATTCCGCACGCTCACCCGGAACCGCTCCTTGCGGTCCGGGAACACCAGGTCGACGCTGACCGCGCCACCCCTCACCTTTTCCGGATCCAGCCGCACGGCCAGCAGGTCCAGCAACATCGACGTCGACGTATTGCGCACCAGATCGATGGCCGCCCCGGCCCCGCGGGCCGCACGCACGCCCGACTTCAGCTCCAGCGCCCCCGACAGATAGATGTTGCGCCACAGCGAGCTCTCCGCCCCCGCCGCCTGCCGCTCATAGGTGCGCGCCAGCAGATCCCGCGCCGGCTGGTTCGCGGCGTCGGCAAACACCAGCCGGTTGGCCAGCGCCCCCGCCCACCGATCATCGCCCGCATCGAACGCCGCCTGGCCCGCCGCCAGCACCTTGGCCGGTCCACCCATCAGCGCCACATAACGGCCCGCCTCGTCCGCCGGCTCCAGCGGCGCCAAATTCACTGGATTGGCGTCGTACCAGCCCATGTAGCGCTGATAGACCGCGCGGCTGTTGAAGCTCATCGAGCCATAGTAGCCGCGATTGTACCACTCCCGGTCCAGCGCCTCGGGCAGCTTGATGCGATTTGCGATTTCTGGACCTGTCAGTCCCTCGTTCATCAGCCGCACCGTCTGGTCGTGCAGATACTTGTAGGCATCGCGATGCTTGCCCAGATAATCGCCGATCACCGCCTGGCCAAACCGGGGCCAGCCGTGGCTGGTCATCAGGATGTCGCTCTTGTCCCCGTAGAGCCGGATCGACTCGGAGAGATAGCCCGCCCACTCCTTGGCGTCGCGCACCAGCGCCCCGCGCGGCGTCAGCACATTGTGCATGGTCGGATTGGCGTTCTCGGCCAGGTCCAGCACTTTCAGGTCCGGCAGATAGATGTTCATCTCCGACGGCGCCTCGGTGCCGGGCGTCATCTGGAACTGCAGCCGCACGCCATCGACCACAAGCTCTTGACCCGTGCGGGTGATGTCCACGGTCGGCGGGATCAAGGTCATGGTCCCCGGGCTCACCGCCATGCCGATCCCGGCGCTGACCTGCCCGGTCACGCCCTTGGGCAGAAATGTTCCGAACTGATAGGTGGCGCGCCGGTTCATGGCGGGGCCCGCGATGACGTTTTCGCTGACCGCGTGATCCATGAACCCGGCGGGTGCGATCACCTGCACCTTGCCGGCATCCACGTCGGCCTGGGCGACCATGCCGCGCGCGCCGCCGAAGTGGTCGCCGTGGCTGTGGGTGTAGATCAGCGCCACCACGGGCCGCGCGCCCAGCTTCTCGTTGGCCAGGTCCAGCGCCGCCTTCGCCACCTCGCTCGAAGTCAGCGGGTCGATCACGATCCAGCCGGTCTTGCCGGCGATGAAGGTGGCGTTGGAGATGTCAAAGCCGCGTACCTGCCAGACGCCCTTGGTCAC
>JANNFM010000105.1:0-7363 GCA_031379795.1 Alphaproteobacteria bacterium | reverse complement strand
GCCACCGGCTGCAACGCGATGGCAACGCGCAGCTTTTTCACCATGTCGGCCTCGGAGGCATAGTCGAGGTTCACCTGCACCGTGCAGGTGCGGTACATCATCTGCGTGCCATGCGTGCCGACCCGCCCCATGTAGTCGGTCATCAGCCGATAGCGCCCCTTGGGCATCACCGGCATCTCGGCGTGACCCCAGACCGGGGCCGCCCCGATCCCCATGAACGCGACCCCCATCGGCCCCGCCAGGCTGGCCACTTCCGCCAGGTGGTTGTCCAGTTCCGCCGCTGTGTCGTTCACCGATTGCAGCGGTGCCCCCGACAACTCGAACTGCCCGCCCGGTTCCAGGCTGACATTCGCCATCCCGCGTTCCAGGGCGATGATGTGCTCGCCCTCCATCACCGGCGTCCAGCCGAATCGGGTCAGGCCGGTCAGCAGCGCCTTGATGCCGCCGGGCTCATAGGGCACCGGCGAATTGTCGGCCAGGCGATAGACGAACTTCTCGTGCTCGGCCCCCACGCGCCAGGCCTTGGCGGGCTTTCCGCCCTCGGCCATCCAGCCCACCAGGTCTTCAAAGACAAGAGGTCTATCGTCGCTCGCCACGTCTGCCATTCGTAAATCCTCCCCCGAGATAACGCGGCAACACTCAAAGAGGCTCACGCGGTCGCGTCTTTACGCTGTTAGGATAGGTGGGCGCAATTCCGTGAACCTCAAGGGCGCGCTATAGGCTCTTTGCACCGACAATCTGGAGACACGATGGCCGCCGCAAACGTCAAGGAAGCCGTCCCCTACTTCAGGGTCAGGGATATGAAGGCCTCGCTGGCCTTCTACGTCGACGGTCTGGGATTTGAGATCGACAAGCGCTGGGATGACCGAGGCGTGCTGCGGTGGTGCACGCTGAAGCTGGGCGGCGCCACGCTCAGGCTCCAGCAGTTCAAGCCCAAGGGTCAGGATGCCTGGGTGGCCGCCGGGCCTGTGGGCGAAGGCGTCACCATCTATCTGGAGTGCGAGGACGCTACCACGGTCTGGACCGACGCCACCGCGCGCGGCCTCGACAGCCCGCCGCCCGAGGTCGGCAACGGCCTCTGGCTGGCCGGTTTCGACGACCCCGACGGCTACCGCCTGGAATTTGAAAGCCCCACCGACGCGCCCGAGGACAGCGTGTTCGGCGAAGACTGACGGCCCGCCATGTCTGCACCCGTTGATACCCTGGCCGGTGACTACGACTACATCGTCGTGGGCGCAGGCTCGGCCGGCTGCGTGGTGGCCAACCGTCTATCGGCGAACCCCGCCAATCGGGTTCTGCTGCTGGAGGCGGGTGGCAAGGATGACTGGGTCTGGTTCCACATCCCTGTCGGCTACCTGTTCGCCATCGGCAATCCCCGCGCCGACTGGATGTACGAGACCGAGCCGCAAGCCGGGCTCAACGGTCGGGTGCTGAAATATCCGCGCGGCAAAGTGGTGGGCGGGTCCTCGGCGATCAACGCCATGATCTCCATGCGCGGCCAGGCCGCAGACTATGATCACTGGCGCGGGTTGGGCCTGCCCGGCTGGGGCTGGGACGACGTCGCCCCGGTGTTCCGCCGCCTCGACGATCACTTCCTGGGCGAGACCGAACACCATGGCCAGGGCGGGGAGTGGCGGGTCGAAGCCCCGCGCGTGCGCTGGGCCGTGCTGGACGCCATCGCACACGCCGCCACCCAGATGGGCGTCCCCGCCACCGACGACTTCAACACCGGCGACAACGCAGGCGTCGGCCTGTTCCATGTGAACCAGAAGCGCGGCCTGCGCTGGTCCGCCGCCCGGGGGTTCCTGAAACCCGTCCTGCACCGCCCCAACCTGCGGCTGGAAACCGGCGTACTGGCCGACAAGGTGCTGTTCGACGGCCTCACCGCCACCGGCGTCCGCTTCCGCCAGCATGGCCGCACGCTTGAGGCCCGCGCCCGCGGCGAGGTGATCCTCTGCGCCGGATCCATCGGCTCGACCCAGATCCTGCAACGCTCCGGTGTCGGCCCCGCCCGCCACCTTGTCGACCTCGGCATCCCGGTCGTCCTCGACCGCCCCGGCGTCGGCGCCAACCTTCAGGACCACCTGCAACAGCGGGCGATCTACACCGTCCAGGGCGTCAAGACCCTGAACGAGACCTACCACTCCCTGATCGGTCTCGGCCTGATGGGCGCGCAATATGCCCTGTTCCAGCGCGGCCCGCTCACCATGGCCCCGTCGCAGCTGGGCCTCTTCACCACCTCTGGCCCTGGCCATGAACGGCCCAACATCCAGTTCCACATCCAGCCGCTGTCGCTGGACCGCTTCGGCGAGCCGCTGCACCGCTTTCCGGCGGTGACCGTGGCGGCGTGCAACCTGCGCCCCACCTCACGCGGTGAGGTGCGCCTGCGTTCGGCTGACCCGACGGCCGCGCCGGTGATCGATCCCAACTACCTGGCCACCGAGGATGATCGCCGCGTCGCCGCTGACGCCATCCGCGTCACGCGCCGCCTGATGGCCCAGCCCGCGCTTGCCCCCTACCGCCCCGCCGAACACCTGCCTGGCCCTGGGGTCACAGACGATGATGCAGCGCTGGCTCAAGCCGCCGGCGACATCGGCACCACCATCTTCCACCCGGTGGGCACGGCCAGGATGGGCCTGGCCTCCGACCCCATGGCCGTGGTCGACGCCCGCCTGCGGGTCATCGGCGTGCAAGGCCTGCGCGTCATCGACGCCTCGGTGATGCCGACCATCACCTCCGGCAACACCAACACCCCCACCATCATGATCGCCGAGCAGGGCGCCGGGTTTGTGCTGGCAGATGCGAGAGCAATCCGCCCGGCATAGTCCAAATTGATCATGCGGCCGGATTCCGGGTGTGTTGTGACATCCCCGAAAGCTAGCCTCGGCTCATCGGAGACAACCATGTCGCGTAACACCCAACTCGCCGCCTGCCTCGCCGCCTGCCTGCTGGCCGCGGGCCTTGTCGCTCCGGCGACCGCCGCAACCCTGACCCCGGTCAGCTACACCTTCGACGCAGCCACCGACTGCGGTACCTGGTGCTACCACGACGCTGGCCAGGAACTGATCGACGGCATCGTCGTCCCTGCGGGCTGGGCGATAAACGAAGGTGCCGGTTGGCTCGGCTGGCGCGACGGTTCGGTGAATATCGACTTCAGCTTTGGCTCGGCCAAGACCTTCAACAGTGTCTCGGTTGGCTCGACCCAGGATAATGTCAACGACGTGGTCCTGCCAGACCTCAACATCTTCTCCTCGTTGAATGGCCTGACCTGGACCTTTCGGGGTACCCTGGCGACGGCCCCCAGCGCAGCGAACGACGTCAATCCATTTTCACCGAGCCCGCACGGCTTCCTGACTGTGGGCGGGCTCAACTTCACCGCTCCCTTCGTCCGCGTGCAGGCCGTCAACAACGGCCCGTTCATGTTCATCGATGAAGTCCGCTTTGCGGGCTCCAACGTCGCCGGCGTGCCCGAGCCCACGACCTGGGCGGTACTATTGCTGGGCTTCGGCGCTATCGGCTCAGCCCTGCGTCGTCGGCGGCTTGCGGCCTGACGTCAGGCGCGTGACGGCGGGGAGACCGCCAGAAACGCTTCCACCAGCTCGATGGCTTCGACCAGCGTCATCCGCTGGACCTCCACGCCCGGTGGCAACCCTGCGAACAGGCGGGTGGGGGCGGCGGCGTCCAGCATGACGAAGACGCCCTTGTCGTCGGCGCGGCGGATCAACCGCCCGAAGGCCTGGGCGATGCGGGCCCGGGCAATGCCGTCGTCGTAGCCCTTGCCGCCGAACCGGACGCGGCGCGCCTTGTGCAGGATGTCCGGGCGCGGCCAGGGGACGCGGTCGAACACCAGCAGGCGCAAGCTGCGGCCCGGCACGTCCATGCCGTCACGTACTGCATCGGTGCCCAGCAGGCAGGCGTCCTCCTCCGCCCGGAAGATGTCCACCAGCGCCCCCACCTCCAGCGGGTCGACGTGCTGGGCGTAGAGGGCCAGGCCCCTGTCGGCCAGGGGCGCGGCGATCCGCTCATGCACCGCCCGCAGGCGCCGGATGGCGGTGAACAGGCCGACGCCTCCGCCGCCGGCGGCCAGGAACAGTTCCCGCAGCGCCGCCGAAACCTGGCGGGCGTCTTCCTTGTTGACGTCGGTGACCACCAAGCAGCGGGCGTGGGCGGCGTAGTCGAAGGGCGAGGCCAGCTTCAGCGTCTTGGGCCGGTCGGGCAGGCGGGCAGCGCCGGTGCGCATCTCGGCCAGCGCAAACGGGTCGTCGAGGGTGGGGTCTGACAGGGTCGCCGAGGTCACCAGCACGCCGTGCGCCGGCTTGATCACCGCGTTGGTCAAGGGCTCGGTAGGGTCCACCCAATGGCGGCGGCAGGCGGCGTCGACCACCCGGCCATAGAGGAAGGTGGCGTCGAACCAGTCCACGAAGTCCGGGTCGTCGTCGGCGTTCTCATCGATAGCCTGGAGCATGGAGCGCCAGGCCGGCAGCTGCATCCTCGCGCGTCGGTCGAGACCTCGCAGGGCACCCTCTATGCGTGCGCGCTCGGAGCCACCGAGGCTGGCGGCCTCGTCGTCCATCAGGGTTTCCAGCGCCCGGGCCAGGGCCAGCAGGGGCGCCTCGATGCGGGCCAGGGCGCGGGCGGCTTCACGCGCCGTCTCACGCACCAGATCCAGCGCCGGGCGGGCGGCGCATTCCATGCCGACCTCGGAGGGCGCGGCGCGGGCCCGCAGCTGCTCGATCAGCGCCACCAGGAACGCCTCGACCGGCCCCAGCGGGTTGACCTCGCCGTTGGGCGGGGCGATCCGGCCAGACCAGCCCTCGCCCGGCAAGGCGGCGGCGGCGTGCAGCACCTCGGACAGCTGACTGCGCGCCTCCTCGCTGTCGCCCAGCATGTCGAGCAGGCGCGCTTCCAGCCCCCGCCCGCGTCGCCCCCGCCCCTCCGGCCCCCGCAGCCAGCGACGCATCTCGGCGGCCTCCTGCCCCGACAGCGCTGCGGAAAACGCTGAATCCGCCGCGTCGAACAGGTGGTGGCCCTCGTCAAAGACGATGCGCTTCAGATGCGTGGTCTCGGCATCGCCCTTGGACCCGCGCGCTGCCCGCGCCCCGTCAAAGGCCGCCTGGGTCATCACCAGCGCGTGGTTGGCGATCACCAGATCAGCCTTGCGCGAGCCCCGGATCGCCTTTTCCACAAAGCAGGCCCGGTAGTGCTGGCACCCGGCGTGCACGCACTCGCCGCGCCGGTCGACGAGGTTGGCGGGGCTGGCCTGGGCCGCGGCCGGCACGGCGAACAGGGTCGATAGCCAGGCCGGAAAGTCGCCCCCGGTCATGTCGCCGTCGCGGGTGGCGCGCGCCCAGCGGGCGGTCAGCCCCAGCCCCACCAGATCGCCGTTCCCCAACTGGGCGGCGTTGGCCATGTCCTGGAAGTTCAGCAAACACAGATAGTTCTCGCGGCCCTTCCGAACCACGGCCTTCTTCGCCCGCACGGCGTCGTCGGCATAGAGCGCCCGGCTCTCGCGCTCGATCTGGCGCTGCAGCGCCCGCGTATAGGTGGAGATCCACACCGCCGGGCCATTGGCCTCAGCCCACAGCGAGGCCGGCGCCAGATAGCCCAGGGTCTTGCCGACGCCGGTGCCCGCCTCGGCCAGCATCATCCGGGGCTCCCCCTCCCGCTCACGGGGCTGGAAGACAAAGGCGGTCTCGGCGGCATAGTCGGCCTGGGTGGGGCGCGCCTCATCGAGGCCCGCGCGGGCCAGCACCTCTACGAGCCGCCCAGTCGCGGCGGCGGGCTCGACGGGCTTCGACCCCGGCTCCCCGGGCGGCGCCTCGGCCTCCCACTCGGCCATCCGCGCCCAGACATCGAGGCCGGACGTGCGGAACATGTTCCCCGGCAGCTGGCTGCGCAGCGCCCCGATCACCGCCGGCCCCCAGGCCCAGCCGCCGCGCGCCAGGGTCTCGGCGATGGCCAGCGCCTCCTCGCGGGAGGGGGTGGGCGTCGCGGCCAGTTCGGCCAGCAAGGCGGTGACGGCGGTGCGCAGGGTGGCCGCCTGTTGCTCAGGCCCGCGAGGCTCCGGCAGGCCCAGCGCCTGGGCCAGACCCGCCGCACTGGGGGCGGCAAAGCGGGCGGGCCGCACAAAGGCGTAGAGCTCCAGCGCGTCGAAGATGCGGGCGCTGCGCGGGGGCGTGGGAACGTTGAGACGCCGGGCGGTCATGGCCGCGTGGGCGACAAGGACGGGGGCGGTCTCGAACAGATCGCGGGCGGCGGGGGGGCGGATAGGCTGGGCGGTCGTGGCGTCGGCCACCGCGCAGCGCGGGCCCGGGAGGACGACGAGCGCGGGAGCGAGGGTGAGGGTGGGCGGGGTGGTGGTCACGGCAGGAGGTTAGAGTGAGGCGTGGTCGAACGGAAGGGGAACTTTTGGAACCACGGAGTCACACGGATGCACACGGACAGTTCAATGCGGCGGCCCGGGAGCTTGTCCAACCCCGGAAGGCGGGTTCGCCCCTACCCCCAACCGCGCGTCATCCTCCGGCCGCGAAGCGGACCGGGGGATCCATGCTAACGCCGCCACTTACGACGTGGCCCCACTTACGGGAACTGCAGCCACATCTCAGGGCGTATTGTAACAATATGGATAGTTTCTAGCCCTTTTTGTGCTAGAATGAGCGGTGTTTGAGTATGATCCTGACAAAAGCGCAGCGAACCTTGCGAAGCATGGGATCGATTTCGAGCAGGCGCAGGCTCCATGGGGTGACGACTGGCGACTGGAAATCGCTTCGAACGGGGGTCCTGAGCAACGCTGGCTCGTCATTGGCAAGATCGAGGATCGACACTGGACGGCGATCTACACGATGCGCGAAGCCAGCGTCCGCATCATCTCCGTCCGGCGATCACGACCAAATGAGGTAAGGGACTATGGCAGCCAAGACGCAGATTAGTGTCGAAGAGTTCGACCGCCGGTTCGAGGCGGGTGAGGACATGACCGATTACCTTGATCTGACCACCGCGCGCCGGCCCGGTCTGGAGTCCAGGCGCGTCAACCTCGACATGCCTCAGCACATGGTCGCCAAGCTCGATACCCACGCCCGCAGACGGGGCGTGACGCGACAGGCCTTGATCAAGATGTGGCTTGCGGATCGGCTGGAGGCGACGGGTTAGGGGTTGGGGAGACAGTGAGGTAGCGGCAGGATTTACTGTCTCCGAATTCCAGAGGCCATCCTGAAGTCGTGCGTGGACTGACCCCCATCGGTGAGACACGTAAATTAGGGACAGCTGGGCTGCATTGAGACCAAGGGCTGCTGCGCAGCAGCCCTTGGGGTGTTGGATTCAAACTCCACCGGTGAGAGGTAGTCCAGCGCCGAGTGGAGTCGCT
>JANNFM010000079.1:0-4301 GCA_031379795.1 Alphaproteobacteria bacterium | reverse complement strand
TGGTGAAGGCTTTGCCGATCGAGTCGACACGGAAGTCGCGAGCCTTGGGGTTGGTACCCTGCCACAGCAAGACCTCGGTGGGCTTGCCCTTGGGCGTCACAACGATGGCGCCATCGGCGCGCACCTTCCAAGCGTAGTCCGGCATGGCGCGGTCGTTGAGGATCGCATCGTGAAAGGCCGTGATGCTGTCCATGATGTCCGTGCCCGCCGTCGAGTGATTGGCGTTCGGGATCATCCTCAGCCGCTTGGGTTGGGCCACCCTGGAATAGCCGTAGCGGGTGTTGTCCGGCGGGAAGTACTCGTCGCCGACCGCGTTGATCACATACTTCGGGATCTTCATCGTAGCCCGGTCCTGGTAGTTCAACGGGTCCTCGATGAGGTTCACGCCGGCCAGGGCGGGCTTGCCGATCTGGCCCGGGATCAGGCCCGCGTCGACATAGTCCTGCAACGCCGGCGAGAAGTAGCCCAGCGCCCGCCAGTGGTGGATCGCGGTGTCCTCGACGCTCAGCACACTGATGACGATCGGCACGATGCCCACGACGCGCTTGTCGACCGCGCCCACCAGCCAGGTGGTCCAGCCCCGCTTGGATCCACCGGCCACCACGAAGCCGTCGATCTTCAGCTTGCCGCCGGAGTCGGTCTTGATGAACTCCTGTACGGCGGTCATCGCCTGGGTCCCGCTCTTGACCATCGGCAGGCGCAGCAGCTCGTTGGGATCCTGCGCCTTGGCATACCGCGCCTGCAGGTAGGCGATGATCTCGTCCTCGACGCGGGCCTTGCGCAATGGGTCATTGGCAAAGGTCAGGGGTTGATTGGGCACATCGTCCAGCTCGACCACAACGGAGCGGGTTTCCACCGCCAGCCTGGCGAAGCGGTCCGCAGGCTTGGTGGGCGCCGCATCGCCCTTTTCACCGCCGGTGATGTAGAGGAAGGCCTTGGTGTGGATCACGTTGTCGGGGATGACCACCGTCATCCAGTGCTTCCAGACCCGGTCGTCGACGTCCTTGGGCCCCCAGGTCTGGCTGGTCAGTTGCAGGACGGCGCAGCGGTAACCCTCGCCCTTGCAGGACCCGACGACGCGGACGTTGTAGCTGGGATCGGGCTTGGCGACATAGGCGTCGAGGGCATTTTGGGGGGCCGCCGTCACCGGTGCTGCCGCCAGAAGTGCCGCAGCCAGAATGCCGGTCAGCAGTTTGAAGAACGTCATGGCATAGCCTCCCCTGGACCAGTCGACGGTCCTTGGGCGCAAGGATAACACACTTGCCTCATCCATTCATGGGTTGCCGAATGCACGGAAGTGAATCAGTGGCCACGATGACTGGCCTGGCTGTCTTTCTCCTCACCCGTCGGGCTACGGCATTCACACAACGTCTTTTAAGGGCGCATTTTCCCTTCGCCCCTTGTGGGAGAAGGTGGGCCGCGTGAGCGGCTCGGATGAGGGGTCGCACCGACCTATATCTGGGGCGGCGGCGCTCCGACGACCTCGAGAATTCGCCCGATGACCTGCCAGTCCTTGAGCTGGATCTCGGTGTTCGCAAAGCGCAGGACACGGAAGCCATTTGTGGACAACCAGGCGTCGCGCACAGCATCTCGTTCCGGATCGTGAAACGGGCCATCTGCCTCGATCACCAACCGATATCGCATGCAGACAAAGTCCAGAACATAGGGTCCGAGCGGCACCTGCCGCCGGAATTTCAAACCCTCCAGCTTTCGATTCCGCAGCAGCTTCCATAACAGGCGTTCCGTTTCCGGCGCATTGCGGCGCAAAGCGCGAGCCTGAGGAACGGTCGTCGGGCGAGCCATGGCGCAGGGTGACTCATCCCGAACCGATTTTCGACCCCTCATCCGAGCCGCTCACGCGGCCCACCTTCTCCCACAGGGGGAGAAGGGAAATTGCGCCCTTAAACGACGATGTGTGAATCCGGTAGACCCGTCGGGTGAGGAGAAGGGCGGCTGCTGCGCGCTGCACGCGCGGCAAACTCAGAGTTTGCGCTTCTGGGCCAGCGCCGTGCAGCTGGCGGAGCCAATGAAGCCCTGTTCGTCGTGTAGCAGGCAGTCACCTACCGCGACGCCATCCGTGGCCCCATGGGTCAGGGTCTCGAAGCCGATCCACTCACCCACCGGCTCACGGTGCAGATAGACCGTCACATCGGTGTTGATATAGCCCAGCCCCTGATCACTGGCGTGGGCGAAGGGGCTGGCGAAATCGGCGGCCACGACGACGCGCACGAACGGTGTCAGCGGCTCACCGCCCACCACCTCACGCACCTCGGCCATCCAGGTGCGGCGGGGTTCAGCGCCGCGCATCGTGCCGGAGATCGGGCGCATCTTCCACATGCCACCCATGGGGCTCTGGGCCGCCTGCTCACAGTCCATGGGCGGCGGGGCGCCCCACGGCTCGCGCTTCCAGACGGCGCCGGGCGCGTTCTCGGTTCTGCGCAACAGCTGGCAGGTGGCGCGGCCAGCGCTGACCCCGCCGGAGATGAACTCGGCGTCGATCACCTTGATGCGGTAGCCATCCTTGACGATCCGGGTGACCACCTCGACCGGCGACAGGTCGGGCAACTTGTACATGTCCACCGTCAGGCGGGCCGGCATATAATCGGGATTGCCGTGCCGGCGCTCGATCTCGGAGCCCAGCAACCCGATGATCACCCGCCCGTGCAGCGAGTTGGCATCCCACGGCCCGACCCCGGCACGGGTGGGCTGGAATGTGTCGCCGGATTTCAGAAAGAAGGGTTCGTTTGTCATGGCGGCGGACCCTGAAGGAGTCGCCCGGATTTGGCTAGTGGATAGGCTCCGACGCTTGGCGCCCGCCCAGGAGGGCGGCAACCAGGCTCGCGCAGCGGCAGCCGACGCCTGCCCGCAAGCGGACCCTCCCGACGGCTGAGAAGGGGGGGTTAGCGGACGCCTGCATCAGGCCTGCAGCGATTGTGCCCAATACATCGCAAGGATGAAGACAATCGCTGCACCGCCGCCGAACAGGTGCAGCCATCGGGACGCTGGCCGCAGGGCCAGGACGACTGACAGCGCGAGCGGGAAGGTATGGGCGGCGAGGATGGGCGCCGTCTCGCGGAGCGCTCCCTCGCTCGCAGCAAAATACACCCCCAGGGCCAAGCTAAAGAGATGAAACAACGCGGCCGCGCTCCACAAGTAGCGTGCGTTTGCAACATAGAAGACGGCCAAGTCCGTGGTAGGCTCATCCGGCAGGCAAGCTGCGGCTATCAGGAAGCTCACTACGAGTTGGCTCAGTAATGCGATGTATAGCGGAAAATAAAACCCTCCGGGCAGATCGCGAAGGGTCCAGGCAGCGAACCAGAACTCGAGCAACAACAGAAACGACATCACCGCCGTTAGGATTACCCGCGCGTCCCATCTGACGTGGGGCCCCGCCCGGATCAGGCGGTTTGCGCTCAACAGAATGTCGCTGACCGCGAGGCCGACGATGATGGAGATTAACCCCATCGCGTACTCGAATGGCGACATGCCCACCCCCGTTTGCCGTGTCATCAGCCCAAGCTCGCACCACACCACCAAACCTGAGTGTGGGCAACGCCCGCAACGGGTCGACCCCGGTCGCTAACCCAATGCCCCCGAGCGGACCATCGCCACGCGGTCCCAACGGGACTCCAATGTCAGGTTCTGGCCACCCGGTGTGGAACGTCGATGGGCTGTTGGGGGCGCTGAACTTCTGAGATTCCCCTCTTGGGCGAAAGCGGCGCGGAGCCCCGTAGGGGCCAGTCGCCGATGGGGGAAGTGGTGAATTTCAGAGCGCGCGCGAGGTCGGCGCTTGAGCGGCCTTTGGCACTATAGCTTCCCCCATCGGCCACTCGCGCTGCGCGCATCGGGCCGCTTTCCCCCAGAAGGGGGAAGCCAGAAGCATATCCAGGCGAGCCCCTAACGGGCTCCCGTCGTCGCGTCCTGTGGCTCGTCCCGCGCCACAATGGCGGTCACAGCCATGTCGCCGGTGACGTTGCCCAGGGTGCGGAAGATGTCGGGGACGACCTCGACCGCCAGCAGGATCGGCAACAGGTCGATGGGGATACCGAGCGCGATGCAGATCGGGGCCACGCTGACGATGAAGGAGACCTGGCCCGGCAGACCCACCGATCCCACACTGACCGCGAGCGCCACCAATACGCCACCCGCGTACTGAAGGGGTGTCGGCTCCAGTCCATAGACCTTGGCCACGAAGATGCAGACGGCCAGATTGACGGCCGGGCTGGTCATCCGGAATACCGCGACGGCCAGAGGCAGCACGAGGTTGGCGATCCGGGCGGGGACGCCCAGGTTGTCGCGAG
>JANNFM010000021.1:0-19661 GCA_031379795.1 Alphaproteobacteria bacterium | reverse complement strand
GCGGGCGCAACGGGCAATTACGGTCAGTGCGTGCCGTTGCATGGTGGGTCCCTTCGCCATCGAAACGGGTGGAACAACTGGTAGGCGATCTGTCGGCGTGCTGCAACGAAACCCGGCTCCAACGGGGCGCGCAGGCCTCGTCCATATTGACCTCAACGCCCCGAGCAAGGAGGAAGGGAAATGACCCAGACCATCCTGCCCGGTGAACGCCGGGACATTCAGGGCGACGACTGTCGCCTGTCCGTCACCGTGGCCGGAGAGGGACCGCTGCTGATCCTGATGCATGGCTGGCCGGAGCTGGCGCTGTCCTGGCGCCATCTGGTCGCGCCCCTGGTTGCTGCCGGTTACCAAGTCGCGGTGCCCGACATGCGCGGCTATGGCGCGTCGGACAAGCCGGAGGATCCGCTGGCCTATCGCCTGGATGTGATCGCCCGGGACATGGACGCCATCGCCCGTGCGCTGAACGCGGATGCCTTTGTCGCCATCGGCCATGACTGGGGCGCGCTTTGCGCCTGGGGCACCGCGCTGAGGCTGGGGCCGGCGCGCGTGCGCGGCGTGCTGGCCATGAGCGTGCCCTATTCGCCGCCGCTGAAACGGCCCTACGCCGACCTGCTGGACAAGCTCTATCCCGACCAGTTCTTCTACATCCGCTGCTTCCAGGAACTCGGCGTGGTCGAGGCTGAGTTCGCCGCGCACGGCGCGCGCAAGGTGCTGAAGAGCGTCTATTACAAGAGCTCGGCGGCGGGCATCGCCAGTAACGTGGCCGCCCGAACGCCCCGCGACGCGCCGTTCATGGAAAGCGTCACCCCGCCACCGAACGGGCCATTGCCGTTCATGAGCGATGCGGAACTGGACCAGTACGCCCAGGCCTTCGAGGCGGGCGGCTGGCGAGGGCCTATCAACTACTACCGCAATTTCGACCGGAATTTCGCTTCCAGCCTGGCGCTGGGCGACTATGCGATCCAGCAGCCCGCCGGATTTATCGCCGGTGCCATGGATCCCGTGATCACGATGTTCCCCAACCAGCTGGAGACCATGCGCAGCCTCTGCCGCGACTATCGGCTGGAGCGGATGATCGAGGGCGCCGGCCACTGGGTGCAACAGGAGGCGCCGGAGCCCACCATCGCCGCCACGCTGGAGTTCCTGGAGACGCTTGGCTGACTTCCCCCCGGTCTCCGGGTCTCAACACGTTACCGGTTTCTGGCCCCATCCCACATGCACATGACCGCTGAAGAGCGTCCAAGCCCGCCGTCCGGCCGCCGGCTTCCGCAGAGGTGGTGATTGATGTTAGGTTCCTGAAAACGACAACGTCAGGGAGTCTCCGGCTATGAAACGCGCCATCGCTCTTGCGCTTGGAACGGTCCTTTGCACGGTTGGGGTGGGATTGACCGCCGTCGCCGCCGACGCGCCATCGAAAACCGCACCGGCTGCGGCGTGGAAGCCGGCCCGAAACGCCATGGGCCAGCCTGACCTCTCCGGCTACTGGAGCAACGCCACCCTCACGCCGCTGACCCGCAATGCGCGGATCTCGAACAAGGCGACGCTGACCGCGGAAGAAGCCAAGGGCTTCGAGAAGATCTGGGCCCAGGCTTTGGCGGCGTCCGACGAGCCGACCGATCCGAATGCTTCCACCGAAACGGTCCAGGCCAGCAACCTAAACTCCAAGCTGGTGGAAATCCGGCCGGACTTCATCGCCGCCGGCGGCGACACGGGCGGCTACAACACCTTCTGGATCGATCCCGGCACCCATCTGGTCGAGATCAACGGGCAGTACCGCACCTCGATCCTGACCACGCCCAACGGCCTGCCGCCGTCCCGGCGGGCGGGGGCTCCGACCTCGCGGGGCGGCGGTTTCCGCGACATTTACGACAGCTATGAGAACCGCTCGCTGGGCGAACGTTGCATCACAGGGTTTGGCCGAAACAACGGCCCACCGATGCTGCCAAACGGCTACTACAACAACAACTATCAGATCATCCAGACGCGGGACGCGGTGGTGATAGAGGTGGAAATGATCCACGACGCCCGGATCATCAAGCTTACCGACAAGCATGGCTCCGACGGCCCGCGCCGCTGGATGGGAGACTCGATTGGCCACTACGAGGGCGACACCTTGGTGGTCGAGACGATCCACATCCCTGAGGCCCAGCAGTTCATGGGTTCCTGGAAAAACCTGAAAGTCACCGAGTGGTTCACTCGCCTTGCGCCCGGCAAGATCCTTTACCGGTTCCAGGTGGAAGACCCCGAGTACTGGGAAAAACCCTGGGGCGGCGAGTACACCTTCCTGACGCTCAACGGTCGCACCTACGAATATGCCTGCCACGAGGGCAACTATGCCCTGCCGGGCATTCTGGGTGGCGCCCGCCAGAAGGAAAGGGAGGCCGCAGAGGCCGCGGCAGCAAAGGTTGTCGTCCCGACCGCTGAGCCCGTCCCGACGCGAGGCAAGCGCGGAGGCGACTAGGGTCGTGGCGATCCGGTCCGCTTGGGGGCATCAGGCCAACGCGCCTGAATTCCGCCCTCGCAGCCTGTCGGCCCGCAATGTCGAAACGGCCATGAGCCCCAGTCCGACGGCGAAGATCGCCACGCTGAACCATCCCAACGCCTGCAGCCCGGCAGCGTCGGCAACCATGCCCGAGGCCGTAGGCCCCAGAGCCGCACCCATGGTCGCGAATGCGGGCTGCGCGCCGCCCAGTCTTCCTGTGGGATCCACCACCGCGAGGCCGCCCAGAAACGACGGCAACATGAGGGCTGGCAGGACCATGAACATCGGCACGCTGACAAAGAAACTGGCAGGCCCCGCGCCCAGCGCCAGGCCCAGCGTCACCAGACACATCAGGCTGCCCACCAGGACCAGCGGCCGGGTGCTGCCAAACCGGGCGCCGACCATGCCGGCCGCCAGGGGGCCGACGATGGTGAGCAGTCCTCCGACGAAAAACACCTGGCCCATCGTCTGAAGCGATATGTCCGACTTCGCGCCGAACCGGGCGAGGAACGCACCCAACCCGGCCTGCGCAAAAAAGAAAACCCCAAACCCGATGAGAGAAATCCAGCCCGCGAGCCCTGCAGATCGAAGGCCTTCGACTCCAGAACCAGCGGGCGCCACCGAGGACGCAACTGGTGCGCGCGTGTTGGGAATCAGAAACAGGCTGAACGCTGCAAGTGCGGCCAGTGCAGCATATAGGCCGTAGGCAGCCTCGAACCCGCCCCGCGAAATCACCTGCGGAACAATCAGTGCCAGGATCGACAGATATGCGCCGATAGAGCCATTGATCCAGCCATAGGTCATCTCCGGCTTGGAAGTCCTCGCCGCCGTCGCCATGACCACACAAATGACGATGCCCGTACTGGCGCCGGCGATAGCGCGGAACACCGTCAGCATGTTTGTGTCGGTCGCCACCACGCTCATGGCATTTCCGGCAACGACCATCAACAGACCCGCCCCGATCAGAACACGCGCCGGGTGTCGGGATAACAGGTGTGTACAGGCAAGGGTCGCGAGGGACACGCTGATGCCCTCGACGGTAAAGATCATACCGGCGGTGGCGCCGGACGCCGAAAACTTCGAGACGATCGCCCCCAGATTGAAGGCCACCATCAGGGGGGCGGTAAAGACGGCAAGAAACGCGATCAGTAGGCCGACCAGATGTCGCGCTTGCGATGATTTGACGTCCCCCTGAGCCGCGACCACGGCTTTAGCTGCGGACCAACCGGCCCGGCCGGGCCCCGGTATCGACGTCGTTTCTGCGGGTCATCACACCGCTGACATAGGTTGCAAGATATCCCGACGCGGGTTGCAGAATGCGCGTCCCGCCCGCCGGCAGGTCAGCCCTGACCTCCAGTGCGCCCAGGCTCAGACCCTCGAAATCGATGACATTGATGTCGGCGCGCTTGCCGACCTCAAGCGATCCCCGGTCCGTCATCCCGTAGAGGTCTGCGTTGCGCTTGGTTTGCTTCGCGACAATGTACTCAAGGGGAATGCCTTCGCCCCGGGACCGGTCACGCGCCCAATGGGTCATCTGGTAGGTTGGGGCGACACCATCGAAAATGAGATTCACATGGGCACCAGCGTCACTGAGGCCCGTGATGGTTTCGGGATGCAGCAACATCTCGCGAATGACGTCAAAATTTCCGGCGTGGAAATTGGCGCCCAGCAGGATGGCAAAGTTCTTCCCGTCGTTGCCGACCAGGAAGTCGTACATGAACTCTTCCTCGGATTGCCCGGCGTCCTGGGCAAGCTGCGCGAAGTTGTGCTCCCGGGTTGGCTCGTAGTTGATCGGGTGATCCAATGCGAAGATGCGCGGCGCCGCGCCCTTGAAGATCAGGTGGGCGTTGGCGATCATGCCGCCCTTGTCGGAAGGGCAGTCACGATCCGACAGGATCGCGGACCGGACCTGCAGCTTGCGCATCTCGGCCAGACGCTGGCCCAGCGGCAACGCCTCGAGCTTGAGGTACGTCTCACGGCGCTGAAACATATGATAGGTCAGGATATTGGTCACCAGGCCGATCGGTCTCGAGGCCACCTGCGGGTAGAGTTTTGCCTCACCGGTGTTGATTGCCGTGACCTTGTCCAGAACCTCCCGCCAGGCGTCGGGGCTTTCGTCGTGCTGGACCAGCGTGAATGTCACTGGGCGTCTACTGACTTGCGAGACCTGATCCAGCAGCGCGACCTCGTCCGCCAACGTGTGCTGTTCACCGCCCAGTTGTTGAAGTTCGCCCAGGGTGCCTGCGGGAATGAGTTCGAAGACGCCCCGGCCCGCACGGCCCATGGCTTCGGCCAGCATCATGATCTCGTCGTCGGCCGCGAAGGTTCCGGGGATGGGCACGCCGCCCATCGTGCGATGGCCGATGGTGCGCGAGGTCGAAAACCCGACGGCGCCCGCCGCCAGCGCCTCTTCGACCAGTAGGGCCATCGTGGCCATATCGTCGGGCGTCGCGGCCTCATTGGCCCGTCCGCGCGCGCCCATGACGTAGTTTCGCAACGCGGCGTGCGGCACCTGGGCACTGATATCCAGGGCGAACCGGCGGGTCGCCAGATAGTCCATATATTCCGGGAACGTCTCCCACGCGCCCCAGGCAACCCCTTCATAGAGCGCGGTGCCGGGGATATCCTCGACGCCCTCCATCACCTCGATCAGTTCGCGTTCACCGCCGGGCGGTGCCGGTGCAAAGCCAACTCCGCAGTTTCCCATTACAACGGTGGTCACGCCGTGGCTGGCCGACGGGTCCAGCTGATCGTCCCAGCAAACCTGCCCATCGTAGTGTGTGTGAACATCGACGAATCCCGGGGTCACGATCGCGCCAGCGGCATCAAACGTCTCGCGCGCGGCCGTTGAAATCGATGGGCCGATCTCGACGATCAGGCCATCCTTGATCCCGATATCGCCAGCCGTGGGGATACCGCCAAGGCCGTCGATGAGCTTGCCGCCCTTGATCAGAATGTCGAGCATTCGCGTCCTCAATAGCCAGATTGGCACAGGCTACTATCGGGTCTCGTCAGGCAGGTTGGAACCGGCGGAAACGATAGTAAATCGCTGCCCGTCGATCACCTCATTGACGGGTCCGGTAGTCACCGAACGCCCCGTCGCGCGCGTCCAGCGCTTGCGAGACCCCCTCGCGGAACCGGGCGAAGGTTTCACGGCTGGACGGCGTTGTCAGCGCCAGGGCCTGGATCTCGGCTCCCGCACGGATCGAGGCGCGCAGGCCCATGATCTCCATGGACCGGTGAACCGAGCGCTTGTTCATCTGTTGCACGTCCGTGGGGATCTTCGCGACCCGTTCAGCCATGGCCAGAACCCCGGCCTCAAGCTGGTCAGCGGGGAAGGCCCGGTTGGCGAAGCCGACCCGCACCGCCTCAAGTCCGTCGATGGCGTCGCCGGTCAGCATCATCTCCATGGCGGGCCGCAGGCCACAGAGCCCGGCGTGGAACTGGTTGTCCGGCGGGCTCATCATCCTGACCGGCGGATAGCCGATCTGTGCGTCCTCGGCGACGTAGACGAGGTCGCAGGCGGTAGCCAGTTCTGACCCGCCCGCCAGGCACCAGCCATGCACCTGAGCGATCACCGGCTTGGCCAGATCCCAGATGCGAAAGCACCCCTCCACCACGTGACGCGCCCACTGCCCGGAACCGGCGGCGGTGTGAAAGGGCAAGGGTTGGGCCGCGCCACCGCCCAGATCGTATCCAGCCGAGAAGCACTTCCCGGCGCCGCGCAAGACGGTGACCCGAACGTCGGGATCACGGTCCGCCGCCTCCAGCGCCTCGAACAGCCGCCCCCGCAGTTCATTGGACAGCGCATTGCGCTTGTCCGGACGGTTGAGGGTCAGGCGCCGCACGAACGGGGCCGGGTTGTCGATCAGAAGAGTCTCGGTGGCGTCGCTCATGGTCGGTCAGCTCCCGGTTGCAGGCGTGTCACTCACGAAAAGGTCGGCGCTCGTCAAGCGCGTGTCCGTGCCTCGACCCTGCCTCCTTTCGATGTTGTTTGAAAGAAAAGTCAGAGCTGATTGTAAAAATCATGGTTGGCGGACTATGGTCGATATCGACATCGCTTGAGGTCCGCCGGGTCAGTGCGGACGGGTGCGAAATCGGGGAGCAGGAACCATGGCCAGGATCGACGGACCGCTTTCATCCAAGGTCGTGCTGATCTCGGGAGGGGCCAGCGGCATCGGCTATGCGACCGCCCGCCTGTTTGTCGAGCAGGGTGCCCGGGTGGCGCTCGGCGACGTTCAGTCGGCCAAGGGCAAAGCCGCAGCCGAAGCGTTGGGCGAACAGGCCATGTTCGTCGATCTCGATGTGACACTTGAAGCGCCCTGGCGAGAGGCTGTGAGCGCGGTGCAGGCGCGCTTTGGCGCTCTGACGACGGTGGTCAATTCGGCGGGCGTGTCGATACCAGCCAATATCGAACAGGAAAGCCTGGAGGGCTTCCGGCGCACGCTGGCGATCAACCTGGATGGCGTCTTCCTCGGGTGCAAGGTCGGTGTCGAGGCGCTGAAAGCCGGGACCGGTGGCGCGATCATCAACCTCGCCTCGACGCTTGGTGTCCAGGCCGGCGCGATCTTTCCCGCCTATTCGGCCTCGAAGGGCGGCGTGCGGATGTTGACCCGGGCTGTGGCGCTGCATTGCGCCGAACAGGGCTACGACATCCGCGTCAACGCGGTGATGCCAGGTGCAATCCATACCGAGATGGTCGAAGGCTATATTGCAGCCGGTGAAGCCGGTGGGGCCACCCGTGAAAGCGTCATCGGCGGCTTTGCCCAGGCTCACCCGATGAAACGCCTGGGCCGGCCCACCGAGCCGGCGGCGGCCATTGTGTTTCTGGCCTCGGATGCGGCCAGTTTCATCACCGGAGCTGACCTGGCCGTCGACGGTGGGCTGCTGGCGTAAGCCGACGAGAATTCAAGGAGTGACGACCATGGCCGATGATCAAGCCGGGACTGCCGATGCCACGAGCTGCCCTCTGGCGGACTTCAACATCTTTGCTCCCGATCTTTTGCAGGACCCGCACGACTACTACCGCCGACTGCGCAAGGAGGCGCCGGTGTTTCGGGATCCGAAAACCGGAATCGTGACCGTCGCGACCTACGATCTGATCATGGAGGTCAACCGCCAGCCGATGGTGTTCTCCAACAACTTCGGTGGCCAGATGCGCGGCTCCGTCGGCGATCTGGACGCTGAGGAAGCCGCGATCATGAGCGACGGGATCGCCGTGGCCAACACTATGCTCACCGCCGATCCGCCTGTGCACACGCGCTATCGCAAGCTGGCGATGAAGGCCTTCACGCACAAGCGCGTCGAGGTGATGGGAGCCTATGTCTCAACGGTGGCCAATGAGCTGATCGATAGCTTCATCGCCGACGGGAAATGCGAGTTCAAGTCGGCTTTTGCCAACCATCTGCCGATGATCGTGATCGCGGATTCGCTGGGCGCCCCGCGTGGCGACATGGACCGGTTCCACCGCTGGAGCGACGCTTTTGTGGTCCAGCTGGGCGGCGTTTCCGACCGCGAGACCCGTCTCGAAGCCTCCCGGCGCATCAACGAGTTCCAACGCTATTTCATCGAAATCATCGAGCAAAAGCGCGCCAATCCCACCGAAGATGTGATCTCGGACCTGGTCCACGCCACGCTGGCCGAGGAGGGCGATCCGCGGACTATGGACTATTCGGAGCTGCTGTCGATCATTCAGCAGTTGCTGGTGGCCGGAAACGAGACGACGGCCCACACGCTCACCACCGGCCTCTACTATCTGCTCTCCGACCCGAAGCTTATGGCGCGTGTCCTTGCCGATCGCGAGCTGATCCCCGGCTTTGTCGAGGAAACCATGCGCCTGCTGTCGCCCACCAACAACATGTGGCGGATCGCCATGCGTGACGCGGAGATCGGCGGCTTTCCGGTCAAGGCCGGTGAGATGATCCTGGTCCGCTATGGGTCAGGCAACCGCGATGACCGTCAGTTCCCCAACCCAGACGCCTTCGATCCTGCACGGCCAGATGCCCGATCACACCTGGCGTTCGGAGCCGGGATTCACACCTGCATCGGCGCGCAACTGGCGCGCAAGGAAATGGTGACTGCGTTCGGGGTTGTCCTCGATCGGCTGCAGAACCCGCGTATCCAGCCCGGTCACAGTGAGTTCCGGTACAGCCCGAATATTCTGTTGCGCGGCGTCCTCGAACTGCACATCGAATTCGACCACTAAGCGGCCACGGAGCGACCATGGATATCTCTTTCAACGCCGGGGACCTGGCTTTCCGGGACGAGGTTCGCGCCTTCCTCGACGCTGAGTTCACGCCGGAGCTTCGTGAAGCGGCGCGCCGTCAGTCAGGCGTTTTCGCCGAGGCATCGCTGAACCGCGCCTGGCAAAAGATCCTGTTCGCCAAGGGCTGGATCGCCCCGTCCTGGCCGAAGGCCTATGGCGGCACGGGCTGGTCGATCGTGCAGAAGTATATCTACGACAGCGAATGCGCCGCGGCAGGAACGCCAACCCTTCCGGCCATGGGACTTCAGATGTGCGGTCCGGTGCTGATCGGCTACGGCACAGAGGCTCAGAAGGCGCGGTTTCTCCCGCGGATCCTCTCAGGTGAGGACTATTGGTGCCAGGGCTATTCGGAGCCGGGTGCGGGCTCGGATCTCGCCTCGCTGCAGTGCGCTGCCGTGCGTGACGGCGATGACTACGTCGTCAACGGGTCGAAAATCTGGACGACCCACGCGCATAACGCCAACTGGATGTTCCTGCTGGTTCGGACCCGCAGCGACGGCAAGCGTCAATCAGGGATCACGTTCCTGCTCGTCGACATGCAGACGCCCGGCATCGTCGTGCGTCCGATCATCTCCATTTCCGGGGAGCACGAGGTCAATCAAGTGTTCCTGGAAAACGTCCGCGTGCCGGTGGCCAACCGGGTGGGTCCGGAGGACGAAGGCTGGACGGTCGCCAAGTATCTCCTCGAGTTTGAGCGCGGCGGCTCCTATGCGGCAAGGCTTGGTGCGGGCCTTGCCCGGATTCGCAAGATGGCGGCTGACACGCCGGTGGATGGCGCCAGCCTGCTCGACAGCCGGGCGTTTCGGCGAAAGCTCTCCGACCTGGAAATTCAGGTGACCGCTGTCGACTTTTCCGAACGCCGGGTGATTTCCAGCCTGGGTGTCGGCAGCAATGTCGGCGACGCCACGGCCTCGACCCTGAAGGTCTGCGGCAGCGAGACCTCGCAGAAACTCACCGAACTGGCGCTCGAAATTCTGGGAGACTATGCCGCCCCCTTCCAGCGGCCGGCACTTGCCGGGGAAACCGGGCCGGTCGGGCCGACGTTTGCTGTGGCCCCCACAGCCCAGTACCTCAACGCCCGCGCCTCAACGATCTTCGGCGGTTCAAGCGAGGTCCAGCGGAACATCCTCTCGCGCGCCGTCCTCGGCCTCTAGTTCTGGATACCAATGCATGTCTCTAGCCGCCGCTGACAAAGCCCGGACCCACCCCGACGACCTGGCGTTGGCCGATGAACGCCAGGCGATCTCGTGGTCGAAACTGGACGACGTCCTCAACCGGGCGACCAACGCGCTGCTGGCCAGCGGGATTGGCCCGGGACGACGCATTGGCGTGTTCGCCAACAACAGTGCCGAGACGGTGCTGGGCTATCTGGCCGGGTTGCACGCCGGAATTTCGTCGATCCCGATCAACTTCCACCTGACCGCCGAAGAGGTGGCCTTCATCCTGCGCGAGGGCGCCGCAGAGCTGTTGTTTGTCGGTGCCGAGACGGCTGCCGTCGGCGTCCAGGCAGCGGCCCTTGCGGGTGTGGGCCTTGTGGTCGGCTGGCGCACTGACGTGAGCGGTGTCATCGCCTGGGATGCATGGGTCGCCCAGGCATCGTCCGCAGAGCCGCCGACAGACCAACCCCCCAGACCCTTTCTGCATTTCACCTCGGGCACCACCGGCACGCCCAAGGGTGCCGAGACGCCGCCCAATATGTTTGCCCGCACGGAAACGGTCGCGGGCTTCTTCGATGCCTTGAAGGAACAGGCGGCGGTGGCCTCGCCCGGGCCAGGCCTTGCGGTTGGGCCGCTCTATCACACCGGGCCTCTCGGCTCGGTTCGCCAGCTGGGCGGCGGCAAGCCGCTGGTGGTGATGGGACGCTTTGACCCTGAACAGGTGATTGCGACCATCGATCGCTACAGGATCAGCAGCACGCTGATGGTGCCGACCCACTTCCAGCGGCTCCTCACCCTGTCGCAAGAGGTTCGCGATCGGCATGACGTTTCGAGCCTGGTGGCGGTGTTCCACACCGGCGCGGCCTGTCCCAGGGATGCCAAGCGGGCGATCATCGACTGGTTCGGGCCGGTGTTGATCGAGGCCTATGGCGGGACGGAATCCGGCACCACCAACATCATCACCTCCGAGGAGTGGCTGCAAAAGCCCGGCTCGGTGGGCAAGACCCTGCCGCCCTTTGAACTGATGGTGATTGGCGAGGCCGGTGAGACTCTCGGCCCCAATGCGGTGGGCCAGCTCTATTTCCGCGACACGACGGGCCGGGGCATCATCTATCACAACGACGCCGAGAAGACGGCCGCCGCCCACATAGCGCCGGGTGTCTTTACCCTGGGCGAAATGGGTTACGCCGACGACGATGGCTATGTGTTCATCACGGATCGGGTGTCGGACATGATCGTCAGCGGTGGCGTGAACATCTATCCGGCAGAGGCCGAGCTGGTGCTGATCCGTCACCCGGGCGTCGCCGATGTGGCGGTGATCGCCGCCCCAAACGCCGAGATGGGCGAGGAGGTCAAGGCGCTGGTGATGGCCGCTGATCCCGCCAGTCCCCCGACCGCAGCGGAACTTGACGCCTTTTGCCGCCAGCATCTGGCCGGGTTCAAATGTCCCAGAACCTACGATGTCGTCGAGGATCTGGGTCGCAATGCGATGGGCAAGATCAACAAGCGCACCCTGATGAAGCCCTACTGGCCCACCGATCGAACCATCGGCGGCTAGTCTTCGGATCGAACCGACCCTGGAGGGTTGAATGGACAGCTTTGAGGATCGACTTCTCGACACCCGGCTCAAGCTGGGTCGGCGCGTGGTGGAGCACATCCGCAATGGCACCAGCGACCTGGCGGACCAGCCGATGCGCAATGATGTCAGCGTCTACATCGACCCGGCGCGACATGCGGCAGAGCGCCAGAAGCTGTTCCGCGAAACCCCGCTGGTGGCCTGCCTGTCACGCGAGCTTCCCGGCCCGGGCAGCTTTCGCACCTTTGATGAGACCGGCGTGCCGATCGTGATCGTTCGAGGCGGCGACGGGACCGTCAGGGCCTTCCTCAACATCTGCGTCCATCGCGGCGCGCGCCTGGTGCGGGAGCAGGGTGGTCAGGCCAGACTGTTCACCTGCTGGTTCCACGGCTGGTCCTATGGCCTCGACGGCAAGCTGGCGGCGGCCCCGGAGGCGGAGCGGTTCGATGGTGCCCTGTGCGGCAACGATCACCTGATTTCCGTGCCCGTGGCCGAGCGGTTCGGCCTGGTGTTCGTGCAGGCGACGCCCGGTTCGACCATGGACATCGACGCCCATTTGGGGACCTTCGGGGCCGAGCTGGAATTGCTGCAGCTGGAGCAGGCCGAGCCGGTCAAGTCTGGTCAACTGCCGGTCAAGGCCAACTGGAAATACGCGCTGGATACCTATGGTGAAGGCTATCACTTCGCCGCCCTGCACAAGCAGACGCTGGCCCCTTTTTTCCGCAATGACATCAACGTCTACGACCGATTCGGGCCGCACCACCGCATCCTGTTCGTGGGGCGCGAGCAGGAGGCCTGGCTCGATTTGCCAGAGACCGAATGGGGCGTGGAGCACCGGATCGGCGGCATCCACTATATCTTCCCCAACACCATCCTGTTTGCTGGCGCCGTGTCACCCGGCAAGGGCTACTACACCACCTTCCGGCATTTCCCAGGCGAGGTTCCAGGCGAAACGGTGACGCACATGACGACCTATGCGCCCAAGGCGGTGCAGTCTCAGGAATACCGGGCCGAGGTCGAAGCCGGCTATGACGCCACCGCCCATGTGGTCGAGACCGAGGACTATGTGGTCGCGGCTCAGGGCTGGGGCAATCTCGCGAGCCTGCCGCCGGGGTCCAGCGTCGTCTATGGTCGGCAGGAGCAGGCCCTGCAGAACGTCCACCGCTCGATTTCGGATGCCATCGGCATGCCCCTTCCCGTCATTTCACCCGCCCTGGAGGCCGCCGAATGAGTACGCCCTTGATCGCCTCGCTGGGGACGGTGATGCAGATCGCCTATGTGCCCGCCGATTTCGACGCCGCCCTGGCGTTCTGGACCAATACGATGGGCGTCGGGCCGTTCTTCGCCCTGGATCATGTCCAGCTGGCGGACGTGACCTATCGCGGCGCGCCGGCTGACATCGATTTCTCGATGGTCATCGGGTACTGGGGCGACATCCAGATCGAGCTGATCCGTCAGCACAACGACGCGGCCTCAATCTACAAGGCCTGGCGCGACGAGGGCCGTGAGGGGGTGCACCACGTCTGTATCCTGGTCGACGACATGGACCTGGCGCGGGACGTTTGTGCAAAGGCGGGCGCGGTCGTGGTCCAGCAGGGCAAGGTCGCGGGCGGTGGCGAGGTGATCTACGTCGATACCGGCGGCGGTCCCGGAACCATGGTCGAGATCCTCAAGACGGGTGCCGGTGGCCGCGAGTTCTTCGGCATGATGCGCGACGCCGCGCGCGGCTGGGACGGAACGGATCCGGTTCGAAAGCTGGGGTAGGGACGTGGACTACGCTGGCTTCGGAAAGGTGATCGCGTCGGCGAAGGTGATCGTCTCCTTGATGACGGCCTCCCCCAATACAGTCGCGATCCCGGCCGCACGGGGGTCCGTTCCGACGGCGGCGAACCCGGCGGTCATGTGGTTGTGATCGTCCAACTCCCAGATGTCGATTACAGTGTTGAGCTGGCCGGTCCGCAGCACGTAGGCGCTCGCCAGTTTCCAGCCCGCCCCCTCGACGATGGCCTGCAGAGTGCCCATCGCCTCCGTGAACGGTCCGAAGAGTGACGCTTTCACCTCAATGGTGGCGATGAGATAGACGCTCAATTTGCGGCGGCTTCAATCGACGCTGTTTTGACCCACTCAAGACCGCGACCCAGCAATTCGTAGAACACCGGCAGCGCCCACGAGCCCTTTTCTGGCACAGGATAGAATTCCATCATTGGCAGCATGTCGTAGTGACCGCGGCAGTGCCCGAGGGTCAGATACAGCACCTCGCCCTTGCCCACCGGATGCAGGTAGAAAACCGGATGGCGGGCCTTGGGCCAGGTGTGGTCCACGAAACCGGTAGCCTCGCCCTCGAACTCGGTGTCCAGCAGGACATGGAGATGGCCGTGGGTCTCCATCAGGTAGAGCTCGTCGTCTGCCTGGAACGGCTCGATGCCCTTGACGAGGGGGTGCCCCGGGTCGGCGACGGACACCGTATAGGGCTGGATCGGCGGATGGGCGATGAACATGGAGCCCAGCGTCTCCATGAAGTGCGGCGCCCAGCGGGGGCTGTCGACCTGGCCGTTGGCCAGGAAGCGCAGGATCGAGTTGGTGCCGTGCAAGGCGTACCACTTGCCCCCGCCCTCCAGCCAGGCGCGCAGCGCTTCTTGTTCATCAAGGCGCGGGATCACGTCGCAGGTGTAGGTGACCAGGAAGTCGGCCGCGCGGATGGCCTCGAGGTTGGAATAGTCCTCGAACACCCGCACCCGCACCCGGTCGTCCTGGGCCAGCAGCTTCAGGATTTCCAGCCGGGCGAAGTCGATATCGTGATACTTGCCCCCGGCGATCAGAACCGCGTTGAGGCGCTTTTTCGGCGCTTCGCTCATCGCCGCGGACCTAGTACTGGACGCGCTTGGTGATGCCGCCGTCGATGACGACATTGGCCCCGGTCATGAACGCGCAGGCCGGTGATGCCATGAAGACAATGGCGTTGGCGACCTCTTCACCCGTACCCAGGCGGCCCATCGGCACCGCCTTGATGGTCTGGTCATAGAGCGGGGTCATGTGGGTCTTGATCATGTCCCAGGAGCCGCCCTTGATGAACACCGGCCCCGGCGAGACCGTGTTGACCCGGATCTGCTTGGGCGCAAGCTGCTGGCTGAGCGCCGAGGCGTAGTTGATGACCGCCGCCTTGATGGCGTTGTAGGCCTGGGGCCCGAGGAATTCCTCAACTGCCGCCGTGGACGAGACGGCGATGATCGAGCCGGCCTTGGATTTTTCGAGATAGGGCAGGGCGGCCTCAACGCCACGATAGGTGGCCAGCAGGTCCAGATCGAACACAGCCTTCCAGGCCTTTTCGCTGGCAGGCCCGCCGCCAGCCGAGGCGAACGAGATGAAGATGTCGCAGCCGCCCAGCGCCTCCGCGGCCCGCGCGACCCAGGCCTTGTAGGCGTCGGCGTCGGCCATATCCACGGCCTCACCAAATGCCTTGACGCCCTTGGCCTTCAGCGAGGCGACGGTGGCCTCCACGCCCTCGGCGCCCCGGGCGCACACAGCGACGTCGCAGCCTTCGGCGGCGAGAGCTTCAGCGGTGGCCCGACCAATACCTTTGGTGGCGCCCGCGAGGATGGCTTTGAGACCTTTGAGACCGAGATCCATGGTGTTCCACTCCCTTTGGGTTTGCTGACGATTGCAGCAAAAAGCCAACCTGATTGTTTGTTATCTGCCACTATAAGCGAACAGGGTCCGTCGTCTATCGGCAATTCGCGCCACGTCGGGCGTCCAGACGCTATAGTGGGATGAGCCGATGAGTCGAATGCCCTCAGCCTGGCCAGGAGTGTGCGAATGAGCGAGTTGCCGACCATGACACTGGCGCAACTGGAGCCCGAGGGCCTCGACGCCGAGGGTCAGAACTGGCAGCAGCGAAAGAGCATCCAGACACGGCTGGCCATCCTGGAAGCGGCCATCGACTGCCTGCAGGAACACGGCTTCGCCCGCACCACCACCCAGCTGATCGCCCAGATGGCAGGGATCTCCCGCGGCGCCATGCTGCACCACTATGCCACCAAGCAGGAGCTGATCGCTTCGGTGCTGGAGTACACGTTCTTCAAGCGGATGGAGAAGTTCCTGGCCGCCATCCGCGACCTGCCGGAGGACGAGCGCGTCAACCGCAATGCGGGAATCGAGATCTATTGGGAGAGCCTGCTGACCCGCGAATTCGCCGCTTATCTGGAGCTGATGGTGGCCGCCCGCACCGACGCGGAACTTCGTGAAATCTTCCTGCCGAAGGCGCGCCACTACGAGCGCGCCGAGCGCGCCGAGGTCGCCCGCGCATTCCCCGAGTGGCAGGATGATCCCGGCGCCTATGAGCTCGCCATGGATTTCTGCATTGCCGGCATGCAGGGTCTCTTGCTGCACCGCGACATTTGGGAGGAGCGCGAACGCCGCGTCCGCCTGCGGGCGTTCATCTCGACGGCGATCGTGATGCTGAGAAGCGGGGCGCTGAAGACCCCGGGGGATTGAGGCGAGGGTGTCAGTCGCCTGTTCGTCACCTTGTCGGAGGCCGAAGTATAAGAGGCTCCGCGTCGAGCGCTGTCGGGGTGCCTGCCGTCGCTCGACCCGTTGGCTCAGAATGAGAGCGAGTTGATGGATCAGAACCTAAGCTTGGCCCGGGTCCTCGTCGCAATCCGCTCGTTACGGATCGTCAATCCGACCGACCGTCGCGTCCGATGGAAGCTGTCATGCTCTAGGTTGCGACTTGAGTCAGGGGTCAAACGGCGCGTCCGCCGGTTCCGTAGCGCCTGCCGAGCCGCCTCTTGGGAACCAGCCGATCACACCAAACCTGCTGTCCCCTTCCAGAATGCGCTGCAGATCAGCTAGGAACATCCGGAACCCTTTCATGTCCGGCCAGAACCACGCTTTGGTGCTGTCGGCCATAAGATAGCACTCGTTGGCACCGATCACGCTGATCCGGACGTTGAAACTCTTGCGCTGGTGCAAGATGTCGAGCTCCCAGCCGGCATGCTCCATGCAAATCGGCTCCGAAACCCGATATCCAAGTCGCTCGAGCGCCGCCTTCAGGGTCTCCGAGATATTACGGCCCGGCCATGCCAAAATGTCTTCGTCGTCATCATACACTGTGTCGTCCGGGAAGCCGGAGCGGAACTGGACATCGGGGCGAAGGGTCACAGGCCAGTATCCTCGTTTTGCGGGCCATACATGATCGTACCGGCACCGGCTCCAAGGCCGCTAATCCGGGCCTTCAGAGGCGGCGGGCTGCCATGCCAGACGCGACCGGCTGGACCATACCTTTTCAAACCCAGACCCTTGCCGCTCCAGCCTTCTCCGCGGACCCCGGTCCCATGAAACCTGGGATCGACTTCGTAGTGAAGTTCATAGAAGTCGCCTCGACTGATACCTTCGGGTTTTAGCACATTGAAGACACCGTCGCTGTAGCTTTTCGGCAAAGGACCGCCACCGAGGAAGTCTGGCAGCCTCGTGCGTCTGGGGATGAAGTGGCTGCCCATATTGGATCCCGGATATGGCTTCGCGAGGTGAGTTGCGGCCTTGGCGCTGAAGCCCTGAGTCAGATAGCGGTCGACGTTGCCGACATTAGAAAGCCTCGGCAGGCCCTTCAACATCTTCGCAGCAGGACCTCCGACGACGAGGGAACCCACGTCGAATGCTAATTCTCCCTGGTTCTGGCCAATGTCGAAGTTGCGACGCAGTTCGCCTCCAAACGTGGGTGCCGCTGGTGTAGCCGACGGATCCTGCTCACGGCGCCAGCGTTTCGCGGTTTCGGTCACGTCCGTCACAACGATCCGGGGATCTGCGACCCCCTTTTGCACATAGTCCGCACCCATTTGCCCGGCGTTCGCGGCACCTCTGGCGAGCTGTTCGCGCGCCGACTGGCCAGGAGCACTTGTCAGACCGTCCAGAGGATTGGCCAGGCGGGACGCAAACATTGCGCCGTCGACCAGGCCCTGCACGGAGTGTACACCGCCTCTAACGACGCCAGCGACATTCCCTGCCTCACGGGCAGCCTTGATCGCAACCGGTCTCACGACGGGGTTCTCCGCCACGCGCCGCATCGTCCCGCCCATTCGCGCATCAGCTTCCTTCACCGTCCGCAACACTGTCTTCGCCACGCGACCTTCAGCGTCTTGCAAGAGTTGGACGCCGTGTCGCATGACATCGCCAGGCGAACCCAGCTTCAGGTCTTGGCCGGCTCTGATCGCCTTGCCGTATGCCTCATGCGCAGCCGCCTCGGCTTCACGGCCAAAGCGCGCGGCCCTGCGCTTTTGACGATCCATAAATTCCGTGATGCTTTCGCCCATGCCACAGCGTCGGCCCAAAGGCCGTCCTCCCTGAGTTCAATTTGAAAGTGCTGACCTAGCGCTCAGCAGAGTTCAGAGTGCCAGCCGCGCCCTGGCTTGTCAAGAACAAAAGAGGAACAAATAGGTGTGTTGTGGAGACCTTTTTGGACCCGCGACTACGCCACGAGCGCAACGACGCCATGGCCAATATGCTCAACGGCGTCCGTATGTAGGAGGAATTTGCGGCCCCGACGGCAGACACAGTCAAAAGCCAGTAGCCGACGACGCCGGCCACATTGTCGGGATATGGCCACCGCATTGTCCCGATGTCAGCTCCCGCTGACCTGCCCCGCCAACAACGCATTCACCTCGCCGGACTTCTCCAGGTGGGGCATGTGCCCGGCACCGGCGATCCAGGCAACCTTGAACCCGGCGGGCAGGGTGGCCTCATCCGGCACCCCTACGATCCGGTCGTTGCGGGACGCGATGACCAGAGCCGACGGGATCTTCGCAAGGTCAGCCCGCAGCGCTGCTGCGTCGTGGCCCGCGACCATCCGGTCGCGCAGGGCCGACAGCGCCTCTTCCACCCCGTCCAGGCGCTTGAACTTGATCATGTCGTCGATCATGTCCTTGGTCACGGCGGCGGGATCGGCGAGCAGCAGCTCCAGCACCGGCTTGAGGTCTCTGGCGCGTTGGGCTTCGATGACACCGGTCAAAAATTCCTCCGAGACCGGGGTGGTCCCGAGCCCGGCCGGGGCGATCAGGGTCAGGGAGGCGGCAAGGCCCGGGCGATCCGCCGCCAGCCGCGCAGCGACGGCGGCGCCCAGCGAGTGACCCACCAGATGCGCGGTCCCGACGGCCAGGGTGTCCAGCGCCGCACCGACGCTGTTCGCAAGCGCCCCCAGCGACCCGTCGCCGACATCCTTGGTCGAGCCGCCGTGTCCCGGCAGGTCTATGGCGATGACCGGGTTGGTCGCGGCCAGGGCCTCGATATTGAACAGCCAGTTGTTGAGGTCGCCGGAATAGCCATGGATCAGCACCACCGGCACGCCCTCCGCGGGGCCTAGCCGGGCGATACGCAGGGCCTTGCCGCCGGCATCAACCATGATCGTGGCCAGACCGCCGCCTGCGGCCTCGTCCGTCACTTCGGGCGTAAAGTTGGCGTGGAAATCGGTGATGAAGGCGTCGATATCCGCCTCCGAAGTGGCGGACGCAGCCACCACGCCGATCAGGGCACCGACCGGCAGGGTCTCGCCGGGTTGCGCCACGATCCTGCGCAGCACGCCGGCCGACGGGCTTTCACAGACGTTGGTGATCTTGGAGGTTTCGATATCCACAAGGTCGTCGCCTTCGACGAGGGGGTCGCCTTCAGCCTTCCACCATTCGACGATCGCGCCCTCCTGCATGGAGAGCCCCCACTTCGGCATGCGGATGGGGGTGACCTCGGACATCGCGGTTCCTCTGGGATGGGCGGACACAGCGGCGCGCGCCGCTGCGGGTCAAGCTACCTACCAGCGCCCCCAAAAACCGACAAGCGTGATTGTTTGTTGTGGGGTAAGTGCGCTGTCCTACTCCAGCATCCAGCGTTCCAGGTTCTCGTGGAAGAACCGCACCCGGCCTTCCTGGCCGGCCAGATAGTCGCGCCGGTAGCCGCGAGAATGCAGCGCTTTCTGCTGGCCGTACCAGACCGAAAGGTCCTGATCGATGCCGGGTCCCATCGAGACCTCGCCCAGCTTGCCCTGCTGGTGCGGCGCGGGGACGTTGATGTCGACCCAGTCGCCCATGCTTTGCGAGAAGTATTTGGTCTGGCCCTTGGGAAACAGGGTCATGTACCACATGTCGAAATAGCACTTCTGGGGGTCGCTCTCGTGCGGCCGCGCCCGCAGCCAGATGTTGC
>JANNFM010000008.1:0-1552 GCA_031379795.1 Alphaproteobacteria bacterium | reverse complement strand
CGGGCCCAGGCCGCATCCACGCGCCCTTCCATCAGCGCCGCCACCGCGAAGCAGAACGACACCGAAAACCCGACGTAGCCCAGGTAGAGCAAGGGCGGATGGAAAACGAGCCCCGGATCCTGCAGCAACGGGTTCAGTTCCGTGCCCTGCAACGGCGCAGGGTCCAGCCGCAGAAAGGGATTTGACGTGAAGATCAAAAAGGTCAGGAAACTGACGCCAATCACGCCCTGAATGCCCAACACCCGGGCTTGCAATGTCTCACGAAGGGTTCCGCCGAAGTAGGCAACTCCCCCGCCATAGATGGCCAGGATCAGCACCCAGAGCAGCATGGAGCCCTCGTGACTGCCCCAGGTCGCGGCGAATCGATAGGGAACCGGCTGGGTCGTGTGGCTATGTTGGGCCACCAGGGCCACCGAGAAATCGCAAGTCACGAAGCCATAAGCCAGGCAACCGAATGCCAGAATCACGAACCCGGCCTGAAGCATCGCAGCCTGGCGGCCGACACCCATAAGCACGCTGTCACCCCTATGTGCGCCCCATAGCGGCAATACGGACTGGACGAGCGCCAGCAGGAGCGCGAGAATCAGTGCGAACTGACCGACTTCCGCCGACATGGACTTTATGCTCCTTTGATACCGCTGGTGCGTGGTAGCGGGTTCGTAGAAGATCGGAAATGGGGCACGTGCCAAAGTGAGGCAATGGCGTGAAGTAAGAAACGAAACGGCCTAAGGTCGTTGCGTTGGGGGCGTAGGGAATGGCGGAAATCTTCAAGGTCGCGATCATAGGGTCCGGTCCAGCCGGGTTAAGCGCCGCCGCACACGCGGCGAAGAAGGGCATGTCCCACATCCTGCTGGAAAAGACCGATCACCTGTCGGATACGATCTTTCGCTACCAGAAGGGCAAGCACGTGATGGCGACGCCGTCGGTGCTGGTGCTCCGCGCCGACGCTGAATTCGATGCCGGCAAGCGGGAAAAAATTCTCGAGCAGTGGAACCAGGACGTCGCCGCTGCCGGCGTAAAAGTACAGTTCAACGCAGACGTCAAGGCGATCACCGGCGACAAGGGTGCCTTCACGATCGAGCTGAAAAAGGGCGATCCGGTCCAGGCGGAGAATATCATCCTGGCCGTCGGCACCCAGGGCAATCCGAACCTGATGCGCTGCGACGGCGGCAACCTGCCGCATGTGCAGTACCAGTTGGACGACCCGGGAGAGTATACCGACGAACATATCTTCGTCATTGGCGGCGGGGACGCCGGCATAGAAAATGCGATGGGCCTGATTGCCGACGCCGGCCAGAACAACACCGTCACCCTGCTCAATCGCGGCGCCGACTTCCCTACGGCCAAAAAGCCCAACGTCGACGGCATGATGGCGGCGCGGGATGCCGGGCGAATCAGCATCCTGACCGAATCCAACACCAATCTGGTCGAACCCGGCTGGATCACCGTCGAAACGCCGCAGGGTTCCACACGATACAAGTGCGACCGGATCATTGCCCGGATGGGTGCCGCGCCGCCCCGCGCGTTCGTTGAGGCCGCCGGTGTCGCGTTC
>JANNFM010000004.1:0-6441 GCA_031379795.1 Alphaproteobacteria bacterium | reverse complement strand
GATCAGGCCCAGCGAATAGATGGTGGTGTTGACCATCAGGGCCCGGTGCTTGCTGATCTTGTTGGCCAGCCAGGCCGCCAGCGGTGCGCCCACAAATCCGGCGCCGATATAGATCATCAACAGGATGTTGGACTGGGCCAGGGTAAAGCCGAGACTGTCGGTGAAATAGAACAGATAGATTGCCGCCATCCAGCCGGGGCCCAGCGTCACCATCAGGTCCGCGGCCAGCAGGCGCAGGATGTTCGGCCGGGTCAGCAGGTTCCAGTAGTCTTGGAGTTCGAACCGCGTCGGCTGCTCCTTGGCGATCTTTTCCGGCGACACCAGTACGACCAGCAGGCACGAGGCCCCCGTCGCGGCCATAATGAACCAGATCATCGCCTGGACGCTTTCCGCGTCCGTTGCGCCCCGCGAGGTCAGGAAGACCGGGATCAACAGCACCGACATGGCGCCGATGACGCCGACCCCGGTAATCGCGCCAAACACCCGCGACCGCTCCTTGTAGGTGGGCGCAATCCGACCGGCCCACGCCAGGTGCGACAGGTAGGCGCAGGAATAGCCGATATACATCACCAGCAACCAGCCGAAGAGGTACCCCGAGCCGACACCTTCCGGTGAGTTCAACAGCATGTAGAGCGCGCCGATCAGGATCGGTGCGCCGAGCGCCATCCACACGCGATAGCGCCCGAAACGGGTCCGCGTACGGTCCATGGCCAGGCCCAGCGCCGCATCGATCGGAATATCCACGAACCGAACCAGCGCGAACGCGCCGCCGACGACGGCAAGTGGCAAACCCAGGTGACTGGCGAAATATCGCGGCAGGTGCACGCTGATCGCCAGAATCAACGCCGCGATCCCGATGTGACCACTGGCGAATATCAGTGCCGAAGGAAGCGAAAGCGGGCCGTTCGCCGCGACCTTGTTGCCGTCTGACACCGTGACCTGCTCCTACGCCCACGCTTCTATCGAGCGCTGAAGAGAGTTAGGCGCAGGCCCCCGCAAACGCGCAAGTGGATTTCGATTACAAAACGGAAAAGTGGATTGGGGGAGGCTTAGGGTCGCGCTCCTTCCGCAGCCATGAGATTCAAGTGTGTATCCATGCGCACCCGATCATTGCGCGGCAGGAGCGCAGTGTGTTACTCACTCCCGTGGACAGCCGTGATGTGATCAAGGCGCTTGAGACTGGCGGTTGGTTTCAGGTCGCCCAGCGCGGCTCGCACCGCCAGTTCAAACATGTCCTCAGACCCGGCCGAGTCACGGTTCCGCACCCCAGACGTGACATACCGGTCGGGACGCTGAAGTCGATAGAAAACCAGTCCGGTCTGAAATTGAGGTGACCCAGATGCGCCAGTACATCGCCCTGATCCACAAGGACGCCGACAGCGACTATGGCGTCTCTTTCCCCGATTTTCCCGGCTGCGCGACCGCAGGTGCCGACCTCGATGCCGCGCGCGGCATGGCCGAGGAGGCGCTCGCCTTTCACGTCGATGGCCTGACCGACGACGGCGAGGCGCTGCCAGAACCCTCAAGCCTTGAGGCGGTAATGTCAGACCCCGACAACCGCGACGGCGTGGCGATCCTGGTCGCGCTGGCGGACGGCCCGACCAAGACCGTCCGCGTCAACATCACCCTGCCCGAAGACGCGCTCCGCGAAATCGACGCCTATGCCGAGGCGCAAGGGTTTACGCGGTCGGGGTTTCTGCTGAAGGCGGCGCGGGAGGTGCTGGCGGGGGTGTGAGGGGGCAGGGTGTTCGGTGCAAACCAAATTTGACCGTAGCGACTACCACCAGGAGGTGGCCATGAGCACGATTGCCGGTATCCGCATGAAGTCGCCTGCCCATCCGGGTGGCTTCATCAAGCACGATATCGTCGCCCCGCTCGGCCTTTCAGTGACGGCGGCCGCCCAGGCGCTGGGCGTCACGCGGGCGACGCTGTCGACGCTACTCAATGAGCGGTCTTACCTGTCGTCAGAGATGGCCCTGCGGATCGAAAAGGCGTTCGGCGTCTCGATGGACACCCTGATGCGCATGCAGAACAGTTACGACATCGCCCAGGCCCGTAAGCGGGAAGGGGAGATTGATGTCGTGCCGTTTGAGGGTGCGGTGGTGGAGGCGGGGCGGGGTGAGCCCCCTAGCCGCCCTGCATCTTCCTGAAGAACTTCACGGTCTGTTCGCCGCCGTTGAAATAGGCCTTCTGGCCCGCCTCATCCGCGATCTTCGCCCAGTTGTCGCGGACGCCTTCGACGCTGGCACCGTGGCCCAGATAAACGCCCTCGGTCTCGACGATCCGCGAGACGGCGAAGGCGCCGGCGCCGGCGGTCATGATCGCGCCGGTGGGGGCATCTTCCGAGCAGAGGAACACCACGCCTGGCGTCACATATTCGGGCTTCAGCTGTTCCAGGATCTCGGCCGGCATCAGGTTCTCGGTCATCCGCGTGGCGGCGACCGGGGCGATGGCGTTGACGTGGATGTTGTTCTTCTGGCCCTCCAGCTTCAGCGTGTTCATGAAGCCGATCAGGCCCAGCTTGGCCGCGCCATAGTTGGTCTGGCCGAAGTTGCCATAGAGGCCGGACGATGAGGTCGTCACCACGATCCGCCCGTAGTTCTGGGTCCGCATGATCTCCCAGACCGCCTTGGCGGGTTTCACCGTGCCGAACAGGTGCACATCGACCACGACCGAGAAGTCCCCGAACTCCATCTTGGCGAAGGACTTGTCGCGCAGGATGCCGGCGTTGGCGATCAGGATGTCGATGCGGCCCCAGGCGTCCATGGTCTCCTGGACCATCCGCGCCACGCCGTCGTCGTCGGTGACCGAGGCGCCATTGGCCATCGCCTCGCCGCCCGCCGCCTTGATCTCCTCGACGACCTTGAGGGAGGCTTCGGAGTGACCGGCCGAGCCGTCCACCGACCCGCCCAGGTCGTTGACCACCACCTTGGCCCCCCGCCTGGCCAGTTCCAGCGCATGTGCCCGGCCCAGGCCGCCACCGGCCCCCGTCACGATCGCCACTTTGCCGTCGAAGCGGATGTCCGCCATGAAAATCACCCTTGAAGCTGTCGCCCGATTTCGGCGGGCGTTTTGCGGCGTGGGCGCGGTGGCGTCAAGGCGGCGGCGCCGTCAGCTCTTCGGCGTCACCACCACAGCGGCCTGTTGCTGGCCCTTGAGGAACTTCACCAGCACGCGCTGGCCGATCAGGAACGGCGCGCCGCTGGAATCCACCACAACCTCGACAACCCGGTCATCGGTGCGTTCGCTGGCATCGTCCGACTGCAGCTTGCGAGCCCCGAATACGGCGGCGCGGCGCAGCACCTTGCCGGGATAGACCTTGGTGGGATCGCTCTCCGGCGACATCTGCACGGTCTGGCCGATGCCGACAAAGGTCAGTGACCCCTCGGCGATCTCGGCGCGGACAATGCGGCCGGTGTGGGGCTCCAGGTCGAACATGTTGGAGACGTTCAGCGTCGAGGCCCCGGCGCCGGGGTTGGCGTAACGCCGCACGATGCGGCCATCGGCGGGGGCGCGGATCACGCTGGTTTCCCGGTCATACTGGGCCTCGCCAAATCGGGCCTGAGCGGTGGCCACCATGGCCTGTTGTGCCATGATCCGGGCCTCGGCTTCGCGAACGGCGTCGCGGGTCTGGTCCAGCTTCTGGGCGGCCACGAAGTTGGACGGCGCCAGCGCCTCCATGCGCCGTTGCTCGCGCTGCGCCGCGGCCAGCTGTACCTGCAACAACGCCAGCGAGGCCCGGGCCTGCCGCACTTCCGCGGACGCGCGCTCTGACGCCAGACGCGGCTGATCGTCTTCCAGACGCGCCAGCACCTGGCCGCGGGTGACCACGTCGCCTTCCTGGACCAGCACGTCCTGGATCACGCCCGCACGGCGCGCGGCCACCTGGATGATACCGCCTTCGACGTCGGCCTTGCCGTTGGCGATCGCCGCATAGGGGCTGGGCTTGACGCTGGCCATCACTGCGGCGGCCTTGGCTTTCTTGTCAGCGGCCTGGTTTGAGACAAACCAGCCGCCGCCCCCGGCCAGTGCCAGCACGATCACGGCGATCCAGACGAAACGATTGCGCAGAATGGCGGGCATGGGTGTCAGGCTCCGATGAGCTCAGGGGTGCGTTGGGATGGGGCGGCAGCGGCATGGGTCACGCGCCGGTCGTCCAGGATGTTGCCGTCTTCCAGATGGATGACGCGGTCGGCATAGGCTTCGAGGCGCGGGTCATGGGTCACGCAGATCACCGCCGCGCCGTGCTGTTTGGCGGCGCGCTGGATCAGCTTGATCACGATCTGGCCGTTCTCGCCGTCCAGGGCGCTGGTGGGCTCGTCGGCGAACAGCAACTGCGGGTTCTTGGCCAGCGCGCGGGCGATGGCGACCCGCTGTTTCTCGCCGCCGGAGAGTTCGGAGGGCCGCTGGTGCATGCGGTTCTCCAACCCCACCTCCATCAGGGTGTCGGCCGCGCGCCGGCGCGCCTCGGCGGGCGAACAGCCTTGGTACTTCAGGATAATCGCCACCTGCTGCAACGCCGTCAGCGCCGAGAACAGGTTAAAGCCCTGAAAGATGAAGCCGCAGGTATCCAGCCGGAACCGGTCCAGCTTGCCGGAGCGCAGGCTCCAGATATCCTGACCCAGCGCGGTCACCTGACCTTCGTCCGGTTTCAGCAACCCCGACAGCGCTGCGACCAGCGTCGACTTGCCCGACCCCGACGGGCCCATCACCATGGTCACCTCACCGTGCGCAGCGTCGAAATCCACCCGCTTCAGCACCTCGATGTGGGTGCGCCCGGTCTTGAAGCGCTTGTAGAGGCCATGCGCCTGGATGGCGGTCTGTTTCGAACTCATCGCAAGAGGTCCGCTGGCTGGCTCTTCTTCAGGATGCCCAGGGCCAGCAGGCCCGAGGCGCCCGATATCAGGAGCAGAAGGATGGAGACGCCTATGATCCACGGCATCGGAAAGCCCATGGGAACGCCGTTGTTGGTGGCCAGCAGGTAGACGCCGAAGGTGAAAACGGCCGTGGCGGCCAGGCCGACCAGACCGACCCACCAACTCAGCTCCATGACGATGATCCGCAGCGAACCCATGCCGACGCCGAGCGCGCGCAGCGAGGCAAACTCCTTGATCGACGAGAGGATCGCGCCACGCAGGGTCTGGGAGGTAATGCCAACGCCGATCAGGAAGGCCAGGAACACCGAGAACGTGATGAACACCCCGATGATCTGTTCCTCCATGATCGCGCTCTGGTTCTTCTCCGACAGCTCTTCGCGCGTCCAGGCCCGGTAGGTACCGTTCGCGACCCGGTTCAGGTCGTCGCGCACGATCCTGGCGCGGCCGGGGTCCCTGATCTGCACCATCAGGGGGCCTGTCTTGCCGTTCTTCGTCGCCATGCCCATCAGCCGCAGCGTTTCACGGCTCATGGTCACCGAAGCGTTGTTGAGATCCGGGTAGCCGTGGAGGATGGCGCGGACATGCACGGTCTTGCCGTTGAGGGATGCACTGTCGCCCAGCTTGACGCCCAGCCGCTTCAACTGGCTCTCATCGACGGCCAGGGCATAGGGTTCCAGCAGCGCGACGCGTGTGGCCTCGGGATAGTCCACCGGCAGCGTTGCCGCGCCCGGGCGGGTATCCACCATGTTGACGTTGATGAACGAGGTGACCGCTTTCTTGCCGTCCTTCGGATGGTTGGACCAGCGGCCGCCGTCATTGTCCCAAGATGCGACTTCGACCACCTCTGGATGCATGTAGATCTGGGGCTGCAGGCGCGCCGGCAACGAGCCGCTGCCCGAGTTGATCAGGCTTTCCATCTTCGGCGGCAGGATCATGATGTTGGCCCGGGAGCGGTCGATCGACGCACTGATGCCGATCACGATGCCGGTAAACATTCCGATCTGCGCCAGGATCAACAGACCCGAAAACGCCAGCGCCACGACCGCCGCCGTATAGCGCCGCCATTCGTACAGCAGTGTGGCCAATGCCAGTGACATGGTGACGCAAACGCCCTGAAAAACCCTGTGCCCGATGTCGGCGCGAGGGGCGGGGCCCGCCAGTTAAATCGCGGTAACGCGCCGCAACCACAAGCCGCCAAAACCTCGCGCAAAGCGCTTGTTACCGAGAGGCGCGGGGTGGTTCGGATAGATGCGAGGGGGCTGATTAAACCTTTGTAATCCGGGGTGGGGCAGGGCGGTTAGCGAAGGAACTCGCTGGGCTCCAGGTCGCGAGCGACCCTCAGGCCGACATCGATCCTGACCTTGTCCGGGGCGATCGCGAACCGGCCGGCAAGCCGCAGTTCGACGGGTGCGCTCTGAAAGGAGCCGCCCCTTAGAATCCGGCGGCCACATTCGGCGGAGGATCCGTCATCACACGCCGAGGTCCATTCCCAGGCGTTGCCCTCCATTTGAGCCAGTCCGAACGCGTTCGCCGGGTCGTTTGTCACCGCCTCCGGATACCCGCG
>JANNFM010000550.1:0-3771 GCA_031379795.1 Alphaproteobacteria bacterium | reverse complement strand
CCCCGGCCCACGCCGACCAGTGCGCTGGGCTCCTCGGCGCCCGCCGCCAGGATCCCGCGCGGCCGGTGGTACTTGAAGCTGCGCCCCAGCAGACCCACGCCATTGGCCAGCAGTGCCGAGGCAAGGGTGTCACCCGCGAAGCCTTCGTATTGGACCCCATCGAAGGTGAACGCGATGGGACGCGTGCGGTCGATCCGGCCTCCGTTTGGGCGGCGCGTGCTGGTCATCTTGGCGCAAACTTTTCGACCGCGTCGATCTGGTGGCTGACGGAATGTCGGTGCAGCTTCAACCAGGCCCCGCAGCCGGCGGAATGGCGCCATAGCTCCCACGACCAGCCCTTGGGATTTGTCCGCGCGTAGAGCGTTTCGACCGCCACCGCGGGTGTCGCGTCCAGCGGCAGTATGGCGTCAAGAGCGCGTTCGAACACGAACTCGGCTTGCGCGCGGCGGCCACAGTGAGGGCAGTCGATCCGCAGCATCTAGCGGTCCTGCGCCCGGGGACCGGTCCCGGTCTCGTCGATGGTGGCGCCGCGCGCGAACCGGTCCAGCGCAAAGGGCGCGGCGATCTCGTGCGCCTCGCCGGTGGCCAGATGGTGGGCGAACAGCTTGCCCGAGCCGGGCGTCGCCTTGAAGCCGCCATAGCACCAGCCGCCGTTCAGATAGAGGCCCTCCACCGGCGTCTCACCGATGATCGGTGACCCGTCGAAACTCATGTCCGTGGTGCCGGCCCAACTGCGCAGCATGCGCAGGCGCGACAGGGCCGGAACCAGCGCAATGGCCTGGCTGGCGACGTCCTCCAGGCGCATGGGCACGCCGCGCTGCGAATAGGTCGGATAGCCGTCCGGGTCACCGCCCAGCACGATCTCGCCCTTGTCAGACTGGCTGATGTAGCAGTGGATCGATTGCGACATGATCACCGTGTCGATCATCGGCTTGACGGGTTCCGAGACGAACGCCTGCAACAGATGGCTCTCGATGGGCAGTTTCAGGCCCGCCAGGGCCGCAACCTGGCCGCTGTGTCCGGCCACGCAGATGCCGACGCGATCGGCGCCGATGGCGCCTCGCGTGGTCTCAACACCAACGACGCGCCCACCCTTGATCGTGAAGCCCGTAACCTCACAATTCTGAATAATATCAACACCCAGCGCGTCAGCGGCGCGGGCGTAACCCCAGGCCACGGCGTCGTGGCGCGCGGTGCCGCCCCGGCGCTGGATCAGACCGCCATGGACCGGAAAGCGCGCGTCCATCGACATATCCAGCGGCGGGATCAGCCGGGCGATCTCGGCGCGGTTCATCAGATCGGCGTCGATCCCCTGGGCCCGCAACGCATCGCCCCGTTGGGCCAGCTGGGTCATGTCAGAATCGGAGTGCCCCAGGAACACTGCGCCGCGCTGACTGAACATCACATTGTAGTTGAGCTCCTCGGTCATCCCTTCCCAGAGTTTGAGGGAGTATTCCAGCAGCCGTTGCAACTGCGGCTGACGATAGTTGGACCTGACGATGGTGGTGTTGCGCCCGGTGTTGCCGCCGCCGATCCAGCCGCGCTCCAGCACCGCCACCGATCGAACGCCATGTTGTTTCGCGAGGTTGTAGGCGCTCGCCAGACCATGTCCGCCGCCACCGATCACGATGATGTCGTAGCTGGGCTTCGGCGTCGGGTCTCGCCAGGCGCGCGGCCAGTCCTTGTGGTCTGACAGCCCCGCCTTCAGCAGACCGAGTGTGGAATAGCGCTTCACGCCCGGTCGCCCCCCATGCTGTTGAGATAGAGCGCACGCTTTGTGGCGCCCAGTCGCAAAAATCAGATTGCCGGTCGACAAAATTCGATTGGCATTGATGGCTCTCCGTCCAGATTGCTGCCATCACCCCGCTGCGCGCCCGCGGGGCATAGGAGCGACACGTGAAAGCCAAGACCCAGAGCCCGGATCGACGCCACATTCTGATCCTGAATTGCCCCGATCAGAAGGGCGTTGTGGCGGCGGTTTCAGGCTTCCTGGCGGACAACAACGGCTCCATCACCGAGTCCAGTCACTTCAACGATTCCATCGCCGGTCAATTCTATATGCGCACCGTGTTCCAGCCCGATGGCGCGATGCCGACGGCGGCAGCGCTGAAGGCGGGGTTCGAGCTGATCGCCCAGCGGTTTTCGATGAACTGGTCGTTGCATGAGGCGGCGGCAAAGCCCCGGGTGCTGATCGCCGTTTCAAAGTTCGGGCACTGCCTGTTCGATCTGCTGCATCGCTGGCGGGCGGGGCTGTTGCCGGCCGAGATCGTCGGTGTGGTCTCCAACCACGAAGACCTGCGCTCCTTCGTCGAGTGGAGCGGCGTGCCCTTCCACCATCTGCCGGTGACGCCCGCGACCAAGCCTGCACAGGAGGCCGCCTTCATGGGCCTGGTCGAGCAGCAGGGTGCCGATCTGGTGGTGCTGGCCCGCTACATGCAGATCCTGTCGGCCGACATGTGCGCCCAGCTGGCCGGACGCTGTATCAACATCCACCACTCGTTCCTGCCGGGGTTCAAGGGCGCCAAACCCTATCACCAGGCCTATGATCGCGGCGTCAAGATCATCGGCGCCACAGCTCACTATGTGACGACCGACCTCGATGAGGGACCGATCATCGAGCAGGGCGTGCAGCGGGTTGACCACAGCCAGGGTCCCGATCAACTGGTCGAACTGGGCCGGGATATCGAGTGTCAGGTTCTGGCCCGCGCGGTCAGTTGGCACGTGGAGCGTCGGATCCTGATTGAGGGCGGCAAAACCATCGTCTTCGCGTGAGCCCCGCCAGATGAGACTATGGCGCCGGACAGCGCACAGGGACTTGGGACACAGACCATGAATCACCGCGGCGAAATGGCACGTGAGCGCGCGGGTCTTCAGTGGCGATCAGGGACAGATTATGCGCCGATCGCGCGCGCGACGCCGACCGAGGCCGCCGTCGGATTGTCCTTTGACGGCCGTCCGCACACGGTCCTGATGTCGAGCCCGGCCGATCTGCAGGACCTCGCCATCGGGTTCACCTTGACCGAAGGCGTGGCCGGATATGCCGATATCCTCGGAGTCTCGGTTGACCAGAAACCGGAAGGCTATCTGGTCGATGTGCGGCTCGCGCCGGGGCGCGTGAAGCACAGGGTGCGCCCACGAACCCTTGAAGGGCGCTCCAGTTGCGGCCTTTGTGGCGTGCAGCGGCTGGCCGACGCCGTTCGCCCGATCCCCGTCGTGACGACCGGACAGCGGTTTGCACCGGAGGCCATTCAGCGGGCGCTAAGCCAACTCGGGGAACATCAGTCCCTGGGCCACCTGACCCGGGCGACCCACGCGGCAGGGTTTGCGAGCGCTAACGGGGAGTTGTTCCTGCTGCGCGAGGACGTGGGTCGCCATAACGCCCTCGACAAGCTGGCGGGTGGGCTGTTGCAGGCGGGTCTGGATCCTTCGTCGGGTTTCGTCGTCGTCACCAGCCGGTGTTCCTTCGAGATGGTCGAAAAGACCGCCCGCATGGACTGCCCGATGATCGTCGCAGTTTCGGCCCCGACGGACCTGGCGATCCGCAAGGCCGAGGAGGCTGGGATTACCCTGGTGGCGCTGGCCCGGTCCGATGGCCACACAGTCTTCAGCGGCGCGGAGCGGCTGGTCTCTGCCAGCCGGGTGGAGGCGCTGGCGCATGTCTAGGAAGCCCATCCCGGGGGTCCAGAAATACACCCAGCCCGCCGGAGGTTGGGGCGCTGTGAAGGCTGTCGGCCAGGCATTGCAGGACCAGGCGACGATCCTGGAAGGCGG
>JANNFM010000482.1:0-5801 GCA_031379795.1 Alphaproteobacteria bacterium | reverse complement strand
CTTCGGAGGATCTTTCCAGCGTTCATCAGCCCGTCGCGGTCCTTTTGCCTGAGCGTTTCCGGGGCGGTTGCGCCTTCGGCTCCCTGCGAAGTTCCGTCAGGAACGAAGCAGGGTCTCTCCCGCGAGAGTTGGGTTCTAGGTGTCGGAGGGCGGGGCGGGAGTCAATGGGGGACGGGTGGGGTGGGGCGTTGTGGCGGTGAGATGGTGTGGGGAGGGCAGAGGGGCGGCAGCAATGAGGAATGAGCGCGCGTAGAGCTTCTGTCTGTCGCTGGCGAGTGAGTCGACAACTCCCTAAGACATCAATCTGCGAAGACGAACCCTTCGACGCGGAGAGCGTCGACCAGTTCGTCGGCGGTTCCGCCCGGCACGATTTTGCGCTCAAGTTCGACCCGCAAGGCCCGCGAAGCCTTTTCAGTAAATGCGTCAGTCTTGCTTCTACTGACTCTGGTTGGAATAAGTGTGCCGCGGCCGATGGCATCCGCGTGGGCGGAGAATTCGGGGGCATCGGTATCATAGACGCAGTACGTGCGCAGGCTTTCAGCAGCGGTGGCCCTAATGCGGCCGCCCGTCGTCAGCACCGCGCCCACAAGCGTTTGAACTTCAGGGCCTCCCTGGGTTAGTGCGTCGACTCGCTGCCGGAGCTCATCAACGCTTGTTCCGGGCCGGAAGAAGCTAAGACCGGCTCTCCACGCCGCGCGAATTTTTATCCAAACGAGTTCGCTTTGCCCGGCCTTCCAGTCCAGAGGAGATACAATCAGCCGAGCGAGCAGATCCCCATCATTTATAGGCGGCCCGTGCTCCGAAACTGGGACGCCTTCGCACTCGCATTCTGGATGCGAAACGTCAAAAGTGACCGCCCTGTCGTTGCTTAGCTGGGCACCCCAGTCTTCGCGGCAGGTTACACAGGCCATAGAGCGCTAAGCGATGCCTGAAGTGCGAAGTGCCTGGAGCAGTCGGCGGGGCAACCTTTCTCCCGAAAAACGGCTCGATCCAGCCTCCTCGACCCCGTTCCCCAAAATGTAGAACGCCAAGTATCGCGGACTGCGCACGGTGACGCTCATCTCTCGTCCGTCCTTCATCAGTATGAAGGTGGGCTCCCCGGCGGCATCTAGGGCGACCGCAGGCGTTTCCAAAATCTCATCCTCAAGAAGACCCAAGAGGTTGGCAGCCGCGACAAGCGCGCCTCGCTTAGGTGCTGGAGCGCCCTCACCATCCCAATTAGGGGGCCAACCCTCAAACGCCCGGAGTCGTCCTAAGGCCTGAATGGACGCGCTTGGAGGAAGCATTGTCGCGTCTTCGACCCGTGGGACAGCAATAAATTGCTTGGAGGTTTCCAGAGAGTAGCGAGTCATGCCGCTTACTATGGGCTCGGATCTGCCACGCCCCATGGCGATGGTCGTCGCGCTCTCGACGGCGACATTTTGGCCGACAACGACCTGCTGCGAAACCGGAGCAGTGGCTGCGATCAGAATTAGGGCGTGCAATGCGTTCATTTAGGCTGTTCCAGAGAAATTGCCTGCGCCGCTGCCTTGGTCAAGGTCGACGTCAGCATTTCTTTCAACTCAGCGTGGCAATTCTGCAGGCGGGCGAGGACCCTATCCCAAGTCGCCTCGTCCACCGGCATCGGTTCGAGGCCCTTTTGACCAAACTGGTCATTCACGGTCGTCATGATTTGGACGAAACGCCTTTCTCCCTCTGGGAGCATAGCCTCGGCCACATCGACGTTGACTTGGCGAAGCCGACGACACCAGGGTTCTGGGTACTCGAACCACCCTGAGTGTGTGTGCCACGGCTTGGTAGGATTGAATGCACCTGGCGCGACGCTCTTCGATTGCGGCTCTATGATCAAACCTGCGTCGGCGGCATCACCATCGGCAGTCGTGGCTAGGAAAAGGTCAACGTAAGAGGCGGTCACTCCAGCGATCTCGACGCTTTCATTGTAAATGCCGAACGCACCCTTCAACAACGCGGCGGCTTTCCTTTTCATGGGCGCCCACCGGGTGTAATCCCAGTTCTCGTACGTAAGCGTGTCCCTGCGTACCTGAAGCTTCTCCGCTGCAAATTCCGGAGTGATCTGGCGCAAGAATTCAAATCCCACGTCACTAGGCTCCTGAACCGACGGCGCGGAATGTGGCTGAATCCGCATCTCGATCGTTTTGACAGATTGCCTTGTAGTCAGCCCATGCTCGACAGCCGCCTTGGCGAGCAATTTTTCGATGCGCCGCCACGGGCGGTCATTCACTGGCTCTGCGAAGGTGATGGACAACGACGCCAACTGGATGGCGTGCGTTCCCTTGGCTGGCCGCCAGATTCCGATATCTGCCATGAACCCACGTTGTCTTACGAGGCGAGAACTCGCCTCCTGGCCGCAGCCGGTGAGTGTGCTTAGCGCAGAACGTCGGGACACGCACGACTTTCGCGTAGCCCGAGTTACGGTGACATCGCGTAATTGAAGTAGGCCCATCCAGACCTGAGGATACGAAGTCGGAGCGAGTGGATCGCGCTGCTTCAAACAGGAGGATGGACCCAATGGAAGTTCATGTCGGGTTGGACGTGTCGGACAAGTCCACGCATCTCAGCGTGATGGGTGGTTCCGGAAATGTGATCTGGAGCGGGGCGTGCGCCACCGATCCGGAGGTGATCACAAAGACGCTGAAGGCCTGGGCGCCGGGCCTGGTGCGGGTGATCCTGGAGACCGGTCCGCTCTCGACGTTTCTCTATCATGGGCTTTTCGAGCGGAGGGTTCCGGTGGTGTGCGTGTGTGCGCGGCACGCCAAGGGGGTGCTGTCGGCGCGGGTAAACAAGAGCGATCCGCACGACGCCGAGGGGCTGGCGCATATGGCGCGGACCGGCTGGTTCAAGGCGGTGCGGATCAAGGCCGACGCCACGCACATAGACCGGGCGCGTTTGAAGATCCGCGAGCAGCTGGTCCTCTCGCGCCAGGCCATCGCCGGTCAGCTGCGCAAGATGTCCTTGAGATGCATCTCCCGCGTTTTGACCTTCGTTTGACACCAATCACGATATATGACCATAGTCATGACCATGGTCACCGCGCCTCCCAAGACCCTTTCAGCCTCCGCGTTCAAGGCCCGGTGTCTGGCGTTGATGGACGAGGTGGAGCGTACTGGGGAGCCGGTGATTATCACCAAGCATGGGCGGCCGGTGGCGCAACTGGCGTCGGCCAAGCCGGCCCGCGTGGGGCGTCCGGTCTTTGGGCTTCACCGGGGGCAGCTCATCGAGCTGGACGCGCACAGCGATGACCGGCCTGTCGTTGATCCTTCGGCCTGGACGGCCGACGAGGCCAATCTGACCTGAAATGGTGAGGTTGTTGCTGGATACGAACGCGCTGCTCTGGCTTTCCAGCGGCAGTGCGCAACTGGGGCCGCAAGCCGCGGCGGCGATCGAGGCCGCGGTATCGACTGGCGAGGCTGCCTTCTCCTCGATTTCCGTCTGGGAGACGGCGATGCTGGTGCGCAAGGGGCGCTATGCCCTGGATATTCCGGTTGATCGCTGGTGCGCAGATCTCATCGCCGCCGGGTTAATCGAGGCGCCGCTAGATGCGGTGGCGGCCGGTCAGGCCGCCGGGCTGGCTGATTTGCACGAGGATCCGGCGGATCGGATGATTGCCGCCACAGCGATGCGCCTGGGCGCGCAGCTGGTGACCTCTGATGCGCGGTTGATCGAATGGTTTGCACAGGGCGGACGAACGGCAGCGCTCGATGCGCGAAGCTGAGTTTTTGGCTGGCGTCCGACAATCCGAAAACTCGAGCCTCGAACGCCAGTGCTCAGAACCCGGCGTCAGCGGTGCGTCGGGCGCCGGGCCGAACGTCGCCCTGTTGTTTCTGGCGATAGCGGGCGATGAAGATCGGGGCTGCGGCCATCATGACGCCGAAAGCGTCGGCCAGGACATTCATCGGCGACAGCAACTGGCCGCCCAGGCAGGGCGCCAGCTCGCTGAGTAGCACGGCCCAGGCCGCGACCAGCGGAATGTCACTGCGGCGCGCGAACGGCATCAGAAGATAGGCAAGGCTGGTTGCCGCGTAGAACAGACCCAGGCGACCCATCGTGGTTTCGCCGATTGATGTCATCGACAACGCCAGCACAACAGCGCCGATCAGCAGCCCCGCAGGCTTGTAGAGGCGCCGGGGCAGGGCGAACGCGGGCGGGGCGGTGGCGCTTTGTACGGTCATCACCCTGTTGGTCTACCCCTGTTCGGTCACTTCGGGCTTAATCGACATGGTTATCGAAGGGTTTCCCCGGGGCGGAGCCGAGACCCCTTGCGCGGAAACAGGGGACGCGCTTTCAGGGGGCATGGACAAGCTGTTCTTCGACCTGCGCGCCACGCACAATCCGCATCGCTGGTATCTGCCGGTGGAGCCATCGATCTGCGTCGGGCCCCCGGCCAGCCCGTTCATGTTCGGCGGGGTGGGCCTGGCGTCTGCCGTGGCGGCGCTGGAACGCACCTGTGGTCGACCCCTGATCTGGGCGACGGCGCAGTATCTGTCGTTCGCAAAGCCCCCCAGTGTCGTCGACCTCGACGTCTGGACCCCGGTCGAGGGCAAGTACAACACGCAAGGCCGGGTCATCGGCCACGTGGACGACAAGGAAATCATCACGGTCAACGCCGCCCTGGGGGCCCGGCCCAGCGAGCTGAGCGGACAGTGGACCGACCGGCCCGACGCGCCACCGCCTGAGGACTGCGACCCCGCCGATCACTGGCGCGCCGCCGAAGGGGGATTGCACAGCCGCATCGAGGTGCGCATGGCCAAGGGTCGCTACGGCATGGACCGCGTCGGGCGGCCCGAAGCCGATGGCCGGACACTGCTGTGGGTGCGCCCGCGTGAGGCCATCGCCATCGACGCCACGATGCTGGCGGTATTCGCCGACTTCGTGCCCCAGGGCATCGGCAACGCGCTGGGCCAGAACGCGGGCGGCAACAGTCTGGACAACACCCTGCGCATCATCCGGATCGTGCCCACCGAGTGGGTGCTGTGCGACATCCGGATCATGGGCGTGCATGGCGGCTTCGGGCATGGGTCGATGTATCTGTGGGCGCAGAGCGGTGAGTTGATGGCCACCGCCAGCCAGTCGTCGATCGTGCGGGTCCGTGACCGGGCCGAGGATCGTTGACCTCCAGGGCCGCGCCATGATCGTGCCGATCGACGACGTCGATGACCCGCGCCTTGAGCCATATCGCCGGGTCCGCGAGCGCGACCTCGTGGGCCGGGATGGCCTGTTCATCGCGGAGGGGCGGGTTGTCCTCGAAAAGCTGATCGCGGCCCATCCGGAGCGGCTGGCGACCGTGCTCGTCGCGCGCCACCGGGTGGACAGCCTGGCGCCGCTTCTGGCCGAACTGCCGCCCGGGACGCCGGTCTATTCGGCGACCCAGACCGCGATGGACCAGGTAGTGGGCTTTCCGATCCATCGCGGCATGCTGGCGCTGGGGCGGCGCCCCGAGATCAGCGCTGACGATCTGTTGGCCCGACTGCCGCCGAAAGCCCTGGTCGTTGGCCTGATCGGGATCGCCAACCATGACAACATGGGTGGCATCCTGCGCAACGCTGCAGCGTTCGGCGCAGATGCGGTGCTGCTGGACGACAGTTGCTGCGACCCGCTCTATCGCAAGGCGATCCGGGTTTCGGTGGGCGCGGCCCTGGTGACGCCATTTGCCAGGACCGCCGGCGACCTGCTGGATCTGCTGACCGAGGCCGGCTTCCAAACCCTGGCGCTTAGCCCGGCAGGCGAGACCCGGCTGGCCGATCTGCAACGGCCTGAAAAGGTCGCTGTGCTGTTGGGGGCAG
>JANNFM010000474.1:0-3580 GCA_031379795.1 Alphaproteobacteria bacterium | reverse complement strand
GCCGACCGGGCCGCAGGAGAGCGTCGTCACGGCCAAGTGGCTGGTCCACAAGGATGCGGTCGAGGGCGACTGGTGGCAGGCCATTCGTTTCCCGCTGAACGAGGGGTGCGTCTCCATGACCCTGGATGGCCAAACCTCGGTGGCCAGGTTGATGTGTCCGGTGGGTGACGGCGATATCGGCTCGCTGCGGTGGGCCGTGGAACCCAACAGCTTTTGCCATGCCACAGGCGACTTCCTGTTCATGTTTTCCGCGATGCCGACCGGGCCGCAGGAGAGCGTCGTCACGGCCAAGTGGCTGGTCCACAAGGATGCGGTCGAAGGCAAGGACTACGACGTGGAACGCCTGATAGCGCTATGGAACACCACGAATTTCCAGGATCGGGATCTGGTCGAGAACAACCAGCGCGGCGTGAACAGTCCGGGCTACCAACCCGGCCCCTATTCGCCGGATGCTGAGTCGCTGTGTCTGCGGTTCGTCGACTGGTACTGCACGACGGCACAAGCCTTCATCGACCAGGTTGAACCCGCATGAGCGACACATCAGGGCTGCATCTGGAAACCCTGGCCATCAGCCACGGCTATGATCCGCAGACCGGGCAGGGCGCAGCCAAGCCACCGATCTATGCCACCTCCACCTTCGTCTATCGCTCGGCCCAGCAGGCCAAGGATATCCACGAAGCGTTCTTTGATGGCCCGGAGTCCGAAGGCGCGAAACGCCTGGCCGGTGAGCCGCAGGCCTACATCTACGGACGGCTGGGTCATCCGAACCTGACCATGGTCGAGGCGCGGCTGGCGGCGCTGGATGGCGCCGAGGACGCGGCCGCGTTCAACAGCGGCATGGCCGCCATTTCGACGACCCTGTTCGCTCTGGTCAGGCCAGGGGACACCATCGTTCACAGCCGTCCTTTCTACGGCGGGGCCGACAATCTGATTTACAACATCCTGTCCGGGTTCGGGGTCAGCGGGTTCAGTTTTGGCGACGGCCTGGACGAAGCCTCCATCCAGGACGCGCTGGACCGGGCAGCTGCGATGGGCCCGGTTTCGGTGGTCTGGATCGAGAGTCCCGCCAATCCGACCGCCGCCATCGTGGACATTGCGCTGGTCGTGCGGCTGGCGCGGGCTCTGGGCGAGCGTCAGGGGCGGCAGCCGATTGTCGCCGTCGACAACACATTTCTGGGCCCACTGTTGCAGTCGCCGCTGGCCGAAGGCGCTGACCTCTGCATGACCTCGCTGACCAAATATTGCGCCGGTCACTCTGACCTGCTGGCCGGTGGGGTTTCAGGCTCGGCCGCGTTGATCGCCAGGCTCAAGACCGTGCGGACGCTGAAGGGCGCGCACCTGGATGCCCAGACGGCGTGGCTGTTGCTGCGCTCGTTCGAGACCTTGCCGGTACGCACGCTCAGGGCTTGCGACAACGCCTTGAAGGTCGCGACCTGGCTGCGCGACCATCCCAAGGTCCGTGGCGTGACCTATGTGGGCTTTCGCGACGAACCGGCCGCGCTTGCGGTGCTGACGCGACAGTGTCGGGGAACGGGGTCGACGTTCTCGGTTCGCCTGAAAGGCGGCGAGGCCGAGTGCTTCCGGATGCTGGATCGCCTCAAGGTGTTGCGTCTGGCGGTCAGCCTGGGCGGGACCGAGACGCTGATCTGCCATCCCGCCACAACGACGCATTATGCGGTGCCGCGTGAGAGTCGCGAGGCCTCGGGGATCGATGACGGCACGATGCGTCTGTCGGTAGGCCTGGAGCATCCCGACGACCTGATCGCCGATCTCGCCCAGGCTCTGGACGCCGTGTGATGGCCGTGCCGCCGATCCTTGATCGATATGCCTTGAACGGAAAACTGCCTCCACCGGAGCGGACGGTCGAGGTTCTGGTAATCGGCGCTGGCCCGGCCGGCGTCGCGGCGGCGATCGAGGCGGCGCGACAGGGGGCTGAGGTCCTGCTGGTGGACGAACACCCGGTCTCTGCGGGCCTGATGGGTCTGGATACGCCGCTCTGGTTTGGCGGTCGCATGACCAGTGCGGTACAGAAACAGGCCCGGATGATCGAGCAACTGCTGGCGACCAATCCCGATCTCGAGACGGCCATGGAACTGGGCGTCGAGGTCTTGCTGGGGACCTGCGCATGGGGAGCCTACGTGAACGGTCCGGGGCTGGGCACCCTGCCCGGACCGGTGGTGGGATTGGCCGACGAGGACCGCGCCTGGCTGGTCGGTTTCGGCAAGCTGATCCTGGCGACCGGCGCGCGGGACATCGCGCTGTCGTTCAAGGGGTGGGACCTGCCCGGCGTGATGGGTGCTGGCGGCCTGGCCGCCCTGCTGGATCGCTATGATGCGTTTGCCGGACGCCGGATTGTGGTGCTGGGCTCGGGCGATCTTGGCCTTGAGACCGCAAGGCGGGCGTTGGATCGGGGCCTCGACGTCGCCGCTGTCGTTGAGGTGCGGGACACGATTCAGGGCCGCGAGGATCTGGCGCAGCACCTGCGCGACCGAGGCGTAGAGTTTCTCACCGGTCAGACGGTCCATCAGGCGCATGGTGGCCTGAACGGGGTCTCTCGGGTTGATGTGGGTCCCGTGGCGGGACCGATCCAGTCCATCGATTGCGACACCGTCTGCCAGGCCATTGGACTCGCACCGGCGGTGGAGTTGTTGAACGTGCTGGGCGGTGTCCTCCAAGCCGATAGCGAGCGCGGCGGCCATGTTCCGGTTACCCGCGATGGCGTCTCGACCTCGCTGGCGAACATCTTTGTCGCAGGCGATTGTGCGGGTCTGGTTGGGCGCGAGCGCGCTGTGGAGCAAGGGCTCGCTGCGGCCCGTGCAGCGCTGGGTCATGCGATTGAACCACTCGCCGCTGAAAGCGCGACAGACACCCTGGCCTACCAACTGGACTGGACACGCGCCTTGATCGCGGTGGCCCCCGACGACGTGGTGGTTTGCCAGTGTGAGGAGGTCACGCGCGGCGATCTGCTGGGTGTACAGCCGCCGAACTATCTGGACCGACCCGAACGCATGGCCGCGCGCGATGTGCACACCCTGAACGCCGACGGCCCCGTCAACCAGGACCAGATCAAACGCCTGACCCGGGCCTGTATGGGGGCCTGTCAGGCCAGACGGTGTCGCGAGCAGGTGGCGTTGATCCTGACGGTCGCGACCCAATCGCCGCCTGGATCGATACCGCTGGCCGGGTTCCGTGCACCGGTACGGCCATTGCCGCTGAAGGTGCTGGCCGACTGGGATGAGGCCGCCTTGATGGGTGAGGGCTGGGACGTCTGGTTCGGCATTCCCAGCCAGTGGGTGCCCTATCAGGACATCGGCACCGACCGGGAGGCCATGCACGTGGCGGTCCTGGGCGGCAACATGCACCTTTAGGCGCGGCCAATGACCACATCATCCTCCCGTGGCGCATCGGTCGTCATCGTCGGTGGCGGCGTCACGGGTCTGAGCGCCGGGTGGCATCTTGCGCGAGCCGGGTGCGACGTTGTGGTCATCGACAAAGGGATCGTCGGCTGGGAGGCATCGGGCCGCAACGGCGGTGGTGCCTCGCACTATCACAGCCCGCTGTTCGCCGAGGAACAGCGGCT
>JANNFM010000450.1:0-1770 GCA_031379795.1 Alphaproteobacteria bacterium | reverse complement strand
GGCCGTCTTCCGCCTGTTGCAGCGACTGGGCCGCGCCGCCGAACGCGACTAACAGCTGTCCCGGACCAGGAAGCCCGGCTTCCCCCATTTTGGGGGAAAGCGGCGCGAAGCCCCGCAGGGGCAAGTCGCCGATGGGGGAAGTGTTGAATTCCAGGCCCCTGCGATCCAGCCCCTCAAACCGGCCTCGGCCCTTCAACTTCCCCCATCGGCCACTCGCGCTCTGCGCATCGGGCCGCTTTCCCCCTGGAAGGGGGAAGTCGGGAGCCCACCCACGGAGACTCTGACATCCAGCCAGCCCGTCTCGCACATCAAAGCGTCGCGTGATAACGCAGGCAGATGATCCCGAACCACGGACCCCAACTTGAATTCGGCCTCGGCGAGGCTGCGGACATGATCCGCGAGACCACTCGCCGTTTTGCCGACGACCGCATCGCGCCGCTGGCCGCCCAGATCGATGCCACCAACGAATTCCCCCGCCACCTCTGGCCGCAGATGGGCGAGCTGGGCCTGCACGGCATCACCGTGGAGGAAGAGTTCGGCGGCCTGGGTCTGGGCTATCTGGAGCACGTGGTGGCCATGGAGGAAATCTCCCGCGCCTCGGCCTCAGTGGGTTTGAGTTACGGCGCGCACTCCAACCTGTGCGTCAACCAGCTGCGCCGCTGGGGCACGCCGGAACAGAAGCGGCGCTACCTGCCCAAACTGATCAGCGGAGAGCACGTCGGCGCCCTGGCCATGAGCGAGGCCGGTTCCGGCTCCGACGTGGTCTCCATGCGCCTGAAGGCCGAGAAGCGGGGCGACCGCTATGTGCTGAACGGCACCAAGTTCTGGATCACCAACGCCCCCCATGCCGACACCCTGGTGGTCTATGCCAAGACCGCGCCGGAGGCCTCGTCCAAGGGCATCACCGCCTTCATCATCGAGAAGGGCTTCAAGGGTTTCCACGTCTCGCAGAAGCTCGACAAGATGGGCATGCGCGGGTCTGACACCGGCGAACTGGTATTCGAGGACTGCGAGGTCCCTGAAGACAACATCATGGGCCCCGAAAACGGCGGCGTCGGCGTTCTCATGAGCGGGCTCGACTATGAGCGCGCCGTGCTGGCCGCCGGGCCGCTGGGCATCATGCAGGCCTGCCTGGACGTGACGCTGCCCTATGTGCGCGAGCGCAAGCAGTTCGGCCAGGCCATCGGCTCGTTCCAGCTGATGCAGGGCAAGGTCGCCGACATGTACGTGGCCCTGAACTCCGCCCGCGCCTACGTCTATGCGGTGGCCCGGGCCTGCGACGCCGGCATGACCACCCGCTTCGACGCGGCCGGCGCGATCCTGATGGCCAGCGAAAACGCGGTGAAAGTGTCGCTGGAGGCGATCCAGGCGCTGGGCGGGGCCGGCTACACCAAGGACTATCCCGCCGAGCGCCTGCTGCGCGACGCCAAACTCTACGACATCGGCGCCGGCACCAACGAAATCCGCCGGTTCCTGATCGGGCGGGAGCTGGTGGGCGGGTAGGGGGTTAGCGGGGCTCGACGACCAGGCTCTGGGTGGCGGTTCCGAAGTAGCCGTCGCAATCGGCCAACCTGGCCATGGCAACCCCGGCGCCGTCCGCCGAGATCCAGCTTTCCGCCTTGTTGAGGATCCATTCGCCCCGCGGCGCGCGGGCGAAGTTCACGGTCAGGTCCGCGTTGAGGAAGGTCCATTTGTCGAAGGGCAGGGCCGAGCCAACCCCGTTGACGAAGTCCGCCGCCGAGGCCGCCAGCATCGCTGGGCTCGAGGTTG
>JANNFM010000294.1:0-5281 GCA_031379795.1 Alphaproteobacteria bacterium | reverse complement strand
CTTGCGGGCTGATCACCACGTCCTGGAGATCGGCTGCGGGTGGGGCGGTTTTGCCGAATTTGCCGCGCGTGACGTCGGTGCCAAGGTCACGGCAATCACGATTTCCGAAGCCCAATACGCCTTTGCCAAGGAGCGGATTTTCAAGGAAGGCCTCACCGAAAAGGCCGACATTCAGCTGATTGACTATCGCGATGTGCAGGGCCGGTTCGACCGGGTGGCCTCCATCGAGATGTTCGAGGCGGTGGGCGAACGCTATTGGCCGACCTATTTCGATAAGGTCCGTGACAGTTTGAACCCCGGCGGCCAGGCGGGCCTGCAGATTATCACCATCCGCGACGAGCTGTTTGATCACTACAAGCGCACGCCGGACTTCATCCAGAAGTACATCTTTCCGGGCGGCATGCTGCCCTCGGAAGAACGTTTGAAAGCGGCCACTGACAAGGCCGGACTGTCCTGGGGCCCCGTCTCACGGTTTGGCGTCTGCTATGCCGATACGCTCGCCGAGTGGGGCCGCCGGTTTGAGGCCGCTTGGGACGATATCACCCACCTCGGTTTCGATGAGCGGTTCAGGAAGCTATGGCGTTTCTATCTGAGCTATTCGGAGGCGGGATTCCGCACCGAGCGGACCGATGTGGTGCAACTTAGCCTGATCAAAGCGTGAGCGGCCCCCTTTTCGAGGTGTCCGGGTCTCACTAGGTTGCCGGACATGGACGTCGCCAACAGTATCCTCGACCTGATCGGTAACACGCCGCTGCTGCGCCTGCGCCGCGCCAGCGAGCTCACCGGTTGCGAAATCCTCGCCAAGGCGGAGTTCATGAACCCCGGCCAGTCCGTGAAGGATCGCGCCGCGCTGCACATTGTACGTGATGCTGAGGCGAAAGGCCTGCTGCGGCCAGGCGGGCGGATTGTTGAAGGCACCGCCGGGAACACCGGTATTGGCCTGGCCATGGTCGGAAAGGCGCTGGGATACACCTGCACCATCGTCATCCCGCGCACCCAGAGCCAGGAAAAGAAAGACGCCATCCGACTGTTCGGCGCCGACCTGGTCGAGGTGGATGCGGCCCCCTACTCCAGCGAAATGAATTACGTCAAATATTCCGGTCGATTAGCGGCGGAACTTGATGTCCGCGAGCCCGCCGGGGCGGTCTGGGCCAACCAGTTCGACAACGTTGCCAATCGTGAGGCTCATGCGACCGGAACCGGCCTGGAGATCTGGCGACAGACCGACGGCAAGGTCGACGGGTTTATCTGCGCGGTAGGTTCCGGCGGCACGCTGGCCGGTGTGGCCCAGGCCCTGCGGGCACAGAATCCCACCGTCAAGATAGGTCTGGCCGATCCGCATGGCGCGGCGTTGTACGCCTATTACACCGATGGCGAACTCAGGGCCGAGGGTGGATCGATCAGCGAGGGCATAGGTCAAGGCCGGATCACTGCCAACCTTGAGGGGTTGAAGATCGATCATGCCTTCCGGATATCGGATGAGGAGATGCTGCTGGCGATCTTCGATCTGATGGAGTTCGAGGGTCTGGTCATGGGTGGGTCCACCGGCATCAATGTCGCGGGCGCGATCCGGATGGCACGGCAAATGGGGCCCGGCCACACGATAGTGACGATCCTGTGCGACCACGGGCAACGCTATCAGTCGAAAATCTACAACCCGACCTTCCTGCGGGAAAAGGGCCTCCCGGCGCCGGGTTGGCTGGAATGAGCGATCCCGTCGTTTCCACGGAATGGCTTGCCGCGCGTCTTGGCGACGTCGATCTGCGGATCGTCGACGCCACCCTACCCCTGGTGGGTCAGCCCGGACATGGCCGCGACAGCTATCTTGCCGGGCATATCCCCGGGGCCGTCTTTTTCGACATCAACGCCATCGCGGACACCACGACCGACCTGCCGCACATGCTGCCGTTGCCGGAGGCGTTCAGCCTGGCCGCGGCGGATCTGGGGCTCGAGCAAGCGGCGACCATCGTCGTCTACGATGCTCACGGCATCTACTCCGCCCCGCGGGTGTGGTGGACGCTCCGCGTCATGGGGTACGCGAACGTCTATGTGCTGGACGGCGGGCTCAAGGCCTGGCGGGCAGAAGGTCGCCCTGTCGCGCAACTGGGGATGAAGCCGACCCCGACCCCGGTCGCCGCGACCTTGTCGCCTGCCCTCGTGGCCGACCTGCAAAAGGTGAAACAGGTCCTAGCCGATGGCTCGGCGCAGATCGTGGACGCAAGATCTCTGGAACGATTCCGGGGTGAGGCGCCGGAGCCCCGGGCCAGCCTGCGGTCTGGCCATATGCCGGGGGCGCTGAATGTGCCGTTCGGCGAAGTTGTCTCCGCCGATGGAACCCTGAAGTCGGTGTCCGAACTTCGGGTTGCGTTCGCCGACATTGATCTGAGTCGTCCGATCATCACCACTTGCGGCTCGGGCGTGACCGCAGCCGTTCTGGCCCTGGCGCTGGCGCGACTTGGCCGGGACGACGTGGCGATCTATGACGGATCCTGGAGCGAGTGGGGCGCGCGCGCCGATACGGACGTGATCACAGGAGCCTGATCCATACACATACGCCCCGCCCGAGACTCTGACCTCGCCGAGTTCCCCCGCATAGAACTGTCCGCCGCATCCGCCTTCGAGGGACAAGATGTGCCGGCCCAGCTGTTCACCGATTTCGCAGCGCCCGAAGCGTATCGACCGCACCTTCGGGAGGCCACGCTTTGGGTGGTCGATGGAGATCATTGGCCTATCGCGTTTCTGGCGGCGCGAGCCCACGCCCGGCGCCTGCATATCGACGAACTGGATGTTGCCCGGGAGCACCAGGGCCAAGGCATCGGTCGGCGGCTTCTTGGACACGCGATCCAATACGCCAGAACGCATGACTTCAGCTGCCTGAGCCTGACGACATTTCGCGCCGTTCCCTGGAACGCCCCGTTCTATGCGACCCTGGGGTTTCTCGAGTGGGACCCGCAAGACGCGCCCGACATCATCCATAAGGCTTTAGCCAAGGAAGCCGCATTTGGCCTGAAGGATCGATGTGCAATGCGCTTGATACTCTAACGCATAGGCGGCGCGTACATCATACCGGGCGCGGGGGCGTTCCACAGCGCGTTGAGGCCTCGGTCCAGGCGCAAGGCTGAGTCCTCACCCAGATCACGTCTGAAAATCTCGTGATAGCTACCAACCTGACGGATCACCTGATAGCCCCAGTCCGATTTCAGGCCCAGCAAGGCGCCAAGATCGCCCTCCAGACCCAGCAGGCGCCGCGTCTCCGGATCGGCGGCGGCATCCCGGGCCTCACTGACGGTTCGCGAAGACAGGCCCAGTTCCTCCCCCAGGATGGTCGCCAGAACGGACCAGCGAACAATTTCAAACCAGACCGCGTCATCGCGACGGACCACCGGGCCCAGCGGCTCCTTCGAAATGACGTCCGGCAGGATGACGTGCGCACGCGGATTGGCCAACAGTGATCGCGACGCGGCCAGCGCGGAGACGTCGGCGGTGAACGCATCGCACCCCTCAGCCTCATAAACCTGACGTGCCTTGGCTTCGGACGCCACGATGACTGCACGGTATTTCAGACCGTGAAACCGGAAATAGTCCTCCAGGTTTTCCACGCTGGCAGTGCCGGCCTGAACGCAGATGCGGGCGCCGGACAGTTCCTCGGCACTGTTCAGTCCCAGTGCCTTGGCCGCCAGGAACCCTTGACCGTCATAGTAGGTGGTCAAGGGAAAACTCAGCTGCAGCCCGGCGGTGCGGGCGAAGGTCTGGGAGGTGTTGCGCGACAGGATATCGATCTGCCCCCCTTGCAACGCGCTGAACCGGTCATCACCGCTGATGGTTGAGAACTGCACCTTCTTGGCGTCGCCCAACACGGCGGCGGCCACCGCACGACAGATATCGACATCAAATCCCCGCCACTCGCCCCTTGGGTCCAGTAAGGCGAAGCCCGGCAGTCCGGGGTGGACCCCGCAGGATAGGTATCCGCGCTTGCGTACCGCCTCCAGCGTGGCGCTCCGGGCTGGATTGTAGCCCTTGGGTCCAGCAGAGGGCGCTGCGGACGGCAACGCCGCTGCCGGGGTTTTCTCGACGCTTGGCGGGCTGCATCCGGCCACAGCCAGGGCCAGAAAGGTGATCGCCGCCAGACTGCGGATCATTTCTGCTCCTTGAAACTCAGAGACGCTTCGGGCTCTAAGGGGATCGGCACTTTCGCCAGCGTCGCCTGTACTCGCAACCCCGCATGTCCGACGAAACCCGAATGATTCGCGCCGGAGCCGTGATCGGCCCTCTCGCAAAGACCGTTGGTCCACCAATCCAGAAGGGATCAACGATCCTGCTGCCCAATGCGGCGGCACTTTACGACGACGACAACTACATCACCTATGGCCGCTCCGGCCTCTATGCCCAGGCGAGCCTTCGGACAGCGTTGGCCGAGTTGGAGGGCACCGACGGCGTGGCGCTCTATCCTTCCGGCATGGCGGCGATATCGGGAGCTCTCCTGGCGGTCCTCAAGGCCGGCGACGAAATCCTGGTGGTCGATAACGTCTATAAGCCCGTGCGCCGGTTCTGTGATCACGTGCTGCGCGGGTTCGGCGTTTCGGTGACCTATTTTGACCCGCGCACTCCTGCCGAGGTTCTGGTGTCAGGCGCGTCCTCCTCGGTGCGGCTGATCTTCATGGAGACCCCCGGGTCGTTGACCTTCGAGATGCAGGATCTGCGGCGTATCGCCGAACTGGCCCGTGCCCGCGGCATCTTGACGGCGACAGACAACACCTGGGGGGCGGGCCTGCTGTTCCGGCCGCTGGAACATGGCATCGATATTTCGATCCAGGCTCTGACCAAATACGTCTGCGGCCATTCCGATACCTTCATGGGCTCGGCTGCGGCCCGCGATCCGGCGCTGGCGCAACAGCTTGAGGATGGGGTGACCAACGTCGGTTGGGCCGTTTCTGGTGAGGACGCCTATGCCATGCTGCGCGGTCTGCGGACCTTGCCTCTGCGCATGGCGCATCACGGAGAGAGCGGCTTTCAGATCGCCCGGTGGCTGAAGGCCCAGCCGGAGGTGGCGGCGCTGTATCACCCGGGCCTTCCCGACTTTGACGGGCACGGTCTCTGGGTTCGCGACTTCAAAGGTGCCTGCGGCCTGTTCAGCTTTGCCCTGAAACCAGCGCCCGATGTCGCCGTGGATGCCTTCCTGGACGCGTTGCAGCTGTTCGGCCTCGGGTTCTCCTGGGGCGGCTTTGAGAGCCTGGCGATCTCATGCGCGCCCCAGCTCGAGGTCCGGGGTGTCAAACGCGAC
>JANNFM010000279.1:0-3490 GCA_031379795.1 Alphaproteobacteria bacterium | reverse complement strand
GGCGATGCGGTTGTCGGTCAGATCGAGTTCCACCAACTCCCGCAGCTGCGCCGACGCGAGAGCCTGCGCGAACAGCAGGCGTCAGGCACCGTGATGACCCCCTTCATGGCGTCCACCCGCAGCGTCGTGGAATGACCCCTTTTCAAGAGCTCAGAACTGGTCTCATACTGCCTTGTCGTTCAACCATTGAAAGGAGGTGACTCAGTGTCTCATAGCAAAGGCCGCAAGCCTGTGACCGTGACCTGGACCTCCGCGTGTGGGGTCAGCGCCTAGCCTTCGAGTTTGGCAAAGGTCGCGAACCGCTCTGCGGTCAGACTATGGAAAGGCCGCCCCCGCAACGGGGCGGCCTTTTTGCTATTTGGGGGGTGTGGCAGCGGCAGGTTTTGCGTCGCCTTCGTAGCGGATTGGGATGCGGACCACGCCGCCGACGATGGGCAGACCCTCGGCTGTCCAGGTCGATAGTCTGAAAGCGTTCGTCAGGCCCATCGCTGCGGCTCCTACGCCAGACCCCACAGGCTCCTCCGACTCAACGCGACAAGCGCCGACGGTTCCACCTGCTTGCACGGTGCAGGACAATCTCGCCCGAGCCGTCCCCACGATCTGAAGGCGGCCAAATGCCGAGTTGAGTTGCTCTGAATTGGGGATGCTGGCCCAGGTCGGTTTGCCGATTACGCGCGGTGCGTCGGTCAGCATTTCAGGATCGAAGGTGAATGGAATGTGGACGGCAACCCGACGGGTCGCCGCTTTGTCAGCCGGGGTGACGACGTCGAGCCGAAATTTTCGCACGAGTTGCTTGGCTGCGAGATCGAACCCATAGCCACCCGGCTCTGATCGAATAAGGTCACAGCTATTCAGTCGCCCCTCTTCGGTCATGTCACAATTCAGGGCGCTGGTCCCGGCGAGCCGTTGCTCGCGAGCCTTTGGCGGATAGGCTGCCACGACATCCTCATAGCTTGGGGCCTCAGCCCAAGGCAGGACCGCAGGCGCAATGCTCTTTCCTGGACCGGAAAAGCCGCCCGCCATGCTGGGCCAGGTTATTGGAATGCTGACGGTCGAAACCACAGCCATGCCCTTCGAGGTTGCAGGCTTCATCAGAAATTGCGGTGTCAGCGCGATCGCTGCCTGGGCGAATCCCACACCTTCCGGGGACTCCGAAAGCGGAACACAGTCGCTCAACGTGCCTTGCACCGCGACAATACAGTTGATTATGGCCCTTCCACCTTGCCCGGACTTCGCAGCCGCGCGGGGAAACACGGCAACAAGCTGCTCGGCCGAAGGTTTTCTCTTCCAGTCAGCAGCTTTGTCGAACTCGTACCAATCCGCTGGAATGCGGATCACTCTGGGGTCCTTAGCCTCGGGTGGGCGGCGGCTAAACTTCGGAATCAACGTGAGCATGGCATCGCCAAACCCCATTCCCGATGGGGTCTCGCGCACGATCCTGCACCCACTCAGGCTCCCGCTGTCCTCGACACCGCACTGAACAACTACGCGCCCGGATATACCTGCCTTGCGAGCATCTTTCGGCCAAACAGCATAGAAATCCGCATCGCTGGCAACGGATAGCCATGCCCCTCGGTCATGTACGGCAGCATTCGCAAATGTCCCGATGAAACTAGCCACAAGCAGGCCACATATCTTCGCTTGGACAAATTTCCAGACAGAACTCGGCAATGGAACAACCCTTTTCTACTTGGTCGACGTCGGGGCCGCTTCGGCTTCGTAGCGCAAGGGCACCCGGATCGTTCCGCCGACTGTCGGTAGGCCTTCCATGGTCCAGGTGGAAACCTTGAAACGCGGCATGAGCGTCAAGGCGACCGCGCCCGCTCCCGGTGCCGACTCGCTGTCAACCTCGCAGCCGCCCAGAGTACCACCCTGCTCGACCGTGCAGTTCAGGACAGTCCGGACGGTACCTGGAGTGTCGAGTTTCTGGAACGCCGTCTGCATTTCCTGCCCACTCGGCAGTCTCGCCCACGTCGGCTTGCCAACGATCGGCTGACGCTGATCCGACATCGCCGGGTCAAACGTAAATGGCAGGTGGACGACCAGTTTCGTGGTCGCTGCAACGTCTTCCGGCGTCACGACATTCAAGCGAAATTGCTTTGCAAGGCTCAACGCCGCCGTATCGAAGCCAAAATTCGTGCGGTCCGGTTCAATGGCGGCGCACGCCTTGAGACGTCCGTCGCGACTAACCTCGCAAGCCAGGGTCGAGCGCCCACCGACGCCCTTCGCCAAGGCTCGTTTCGGATAGGCAGCCAGAACATCGACATGGCTCGGCGCTGTTGCCCACGCGAGATTGACCGGAAGCACCTTGCTCTCGCCCGTCAAACTCCGACCCGGACCAGGCCCATGGAAGCGGACAGGCACGGAGACCATGCTGACGACAGGAACGCCCTTCCATGTTGCCGGCTTCATCCTGAATTGTGGCGTCAATGCAATCGCGGCGGCACCAAACCCCAAACCCGTCGGCGTTTCTTCCGTGACCACGCAGTCACTCACCGCCCCCTGATTTGTCACGGCGCAATTGATGATCGCTTCGCCGGAGATGCCCTGTTTCAAGGCGCCCGTCGGCCAAACGGCAAGGATATCATCGCTCGAAGGCTTTCGGACCCAGTCTGCCCGCCTGTCGTAGTCGTGCCAGTCAAGAACAACGGCCATTTCCCGCGGGTCCCCAACGACAGGTGGGCGACGGCGATACATCGTGCTCGTCGACAGGAGTAGAAGACCCAGTCTCGCGCTTGGGGGTGAATCCTTGATGAGCTTGCAGTTGCTGAGCGCCCCGTCCGCCTCGACATGGCAACTCATGGCGGCTCGACCAACCGCATCCATCGAGATGCCCAAGGCTTTTGCTGCAGCCGCCCGTTCAGAAGACGTGGGTTGGCTCACCCATCGATCTTCGGTTGCCAGCGCCGGCGCCGTCGCAAATGCGTAGTTCGCCGACACAGAAAGGGACATTGCCAACGCGACAAGTCGCCAAAACCACATGCCCTGACCTTTCTGGCTTTGCCAAACAGAGAACGAGAAACGACCACCTCGGCAACCTTCGCTTGCACACCCTATGAGGGACACTCCGATCACACAAGGCGACGAGTTCCCGGTGCAATGCGCCCAAGGACCCGCTTCCCCTCCCCCGCGTCACCACTCTAATCGGAGCCACCGTTCACTGCCTTCCGGACCACCCCATGACCGACCACATCTTCGCCGTCGACGGCAATCGCGCGATCCCCACCGCCTGGGCCTCCGGGCCTTGGAACCAGGAAATGATGCACGGCGGCGCACCGGCCGGGCTTGTGGTCTGGGCGGCCGAGCGTGAGCCCAGTCAGGTTCCAATGCGGGTTGCCCGCCTGACCCTCGAAATGATGCGGCCCGTTCCGCTGGTCGACCTGACCATCGAGACCGAAATTCTGCGTCAGGGCCGCAAGATCCAGCTTTGCCTGGTGCGCCTGAAGGCCGCCGGCGCCGTCGTCTGTCAGGGCCAGGTGCTGCGGATCCG
>JANNFM010000258.1:0-2534 GCA_031379795.1 Alphaproteobacteria bacterium | reverse complement strand
GGCCGGAACTATGACGTCACCTACCTGGGCTACAACACGGATGGCCGGATTGGTCGCGTCAACCTGACCGCGTCCGCCTTCCTGGCCCTGGGGTCCGACCGCAACAGCATCTTCACCGACCGCAAGGCGAAGATTCGCAGTTACTTCGCCGCGGTCGAACCTTCGATGGATTTCAGTTGGGTTCGAGTGCGGCTTTCGGGCCTGTATGCCTCGGGCGACAAAAATCCTTACGACAACAAGGAAGGCGGGTTCGACGCGATCCAGGAGAATCCGCAGTTCGCGGGCTCCGACACCAGCTACTGGATCCGCCAGACCATTCCATTTGCGGGCGGCGGCCGCGTGATCGCCATCAATGGCCGCAACGGAATTCTCAACAGCCTTCGGTCGTCAAAGGACGAGGGACAATCCAATTTCAGCAACCCCGGCACCGTCGTGCTGGGCGGGGGTGCGGACTTCGATGTGCTGCCGGAACTGAGGATCACGACAAACCTCAACCATATCGCTTTCGCCAACACGGCCGTGGTTCAGGCGTTGCGGCAGGAGGGATCGATTCCAAAATCCTTGGGTTGGGATGCCTCGGTGTCGGCGATCTATCGCCCGCAGATGACCCAGAACCTGGTGTTCCGTGGTTCGGTGGCGGCGTTTGAGCCTGGGAAGGGATTCAAGGATCTGTTCTCGAACAGCCCAAGACATGATCGATACTACTCCATATTGCTGAATGCGATTCTCAGTTTCTAGGGACAAGATGCTGAAATTCAGGGAAAAATTGTTGAAGCTGGGGGCGTTGGCGGCGCTGTCTCTGCTCGCGCCCCTGTCCGTTTACGCTGCGGGAGGCGAGAAGCCGGTCGCCCGCACCTATGTCGAAGCGCCGCACGCCAAACTCAGCATGACCGATGACGAGGTCGATCGCGCCAGCCAGGGTTGCGTGTCCTGTCACACGGACTCTGACGCCAAGAGCATGCATGTGTCGTCGGCCGTGAAGCTGGGGTGTGTGTCCTGCCACGGCGGTGATGCGACGGCGATTGTTCCCGCAGGCCTGACCAAGGGCACGGCACAGTACAATGTGGTGCGCGACAAGGCCCACGTCCTGCCGCGCTATCCCAAGACGTGGCACTATCCGAGCTCTGCCAATCCGAAGCAGAGCTACGCGCTGTTGAACAAGGAAGCTCCCGCCTTCGTCCGCTTTGTGAACCCGTCGGATTATCGGGTCGCCCGGCAGGCCTGCGGCGCATGCCACATGGAACTGATCGAAAAGGCCGAGCGCTCGCTGATGGCGACCGGCGCGATGTTCTTTGGCGGTGCCTCCTATAACAATGGCATTCTGCCCTACAAAAACTACCTGATCGGTGAGGCCTACACGGCGCACGGCGAGCCTGCGCGGCTGTTATCGCCCGGATCGCCCCCCGGCACGGTGACGCCGGAACAGGCCAGGCGCGGGGCCTTGCCGACCCTCTATCCGCTGCCGACCTGGCAAGTGACGCCCCCCGGCGACATCTTCCGGGCATTTGAGCGTGGCGGTCGTAATATCAACACCCAGTTCGCTGAAGTTGGCCTGCCCAATGCGGCGGGGGCCATCCAACGTCTGGAAGAGCCCGGCCGACCGGACCTGAAGCAATCCAACCGTGGGCCGGGCACCGGCCTTCGGGCCTCGATCCCGGTGTTGAACATTCACAAGACCCGCCTGAATGACCCCTTCACGTGGTTCATGGGCACCAACGACCAGCCGGGCGACTATCGCGCGTCGGGCTGTGCGTCCTGTCACGTGGTCTACGCCAACAACCGACAGCCGCACGCCAGTCTGACCTGGGCGAAGTATGGTCGTGACGGCAAGTCCGCGACCGTGGATCCGACCATTGACAAGGACGAGTCCGGGCACCCGATCCAGCACGCCTTTACGCGGTCCATCCCGACGGCCCAGTGCATGAATTGCCACATGCACCAGCCGAATATGTTCGTGAATACCTACCTCGGCTACACGATGTGGGACTATGAGGCCGACGCGCCCTTCATGTGGCCTGAGCGTCAGAAATACCCCACCACCGAAGAGATCCGCAAAGTGCTGGATCGCAACCCTGAGGGCGCCGCACCGCGCGGCCTGTGGGGCGACCTCGACTTCCTGCGCAATGTCTTCGACCTGAACGCCAAGCTGAAAGACACCCAGTTCGCGGACTATCACGGCCACGGCTGGAATTTCCGGGCGATCTTCAAGCGCGACCGCGAAGGCAATCTGCTGGACGCCGAGGGCAAGATCATTGCCAACGATGATCCGGAAAAGTTCGTCCGCAAGGACGCGCCTCAGTTCACGCCCGTCGGCCAGAACGCGCCGGGCAAGGCGGTCCACATGATGGATATCCACGCCGAGAAGGGCATGCAGTGCGCCGACTGTCACTTCAGCCAGGACAGCCATGGCACTGGCTTGCTGATGGGCGAAGTCGCCAACGCCGTCGAGATTCGGTGCAAGGACTGCCATGGCAGCTCATCGGCCTACCCGACGCTGCGCACCTCCGGGCCTGCCGCTGATCCCAAGGGCAATG
>JANNFM010000232.1:0-4140 GCA_031379795.1 Alphaproteobacteria bacterium | reverse complement strand
ACGAAAGGGGGAGGCGACGCGTTGAGACTCTTCGATCGACGATTTTAGCTGTTGCCAGCCTGCCGTCGGCTTACGTCTGGTGCGTCGCCTTTATACCGTTGCCGTCTTACGACGACTTGGAGACTTTATAGACCGTTCGGCCTAACACGTCCAGAGCTCGGGCGCGGATTGCTCACCGTTGAACGGCGCGGTGCAGTCGGCCTGACCGCGGCGGCTCGCGGCGATATGCGCCGCGCTGGCGCTGTTTTGACGTAATACGGATCAAACAGTCCCTCGCAGCCGGCTGGCGCGCGAAACGCTGCGCCTACCGAATCGGGCAGAGAGCCCGTTCCGGCCTGAACATCCTTTGGCCACCATGCGGCAAAGCCAGCGTTTAGCGCCACGATCGACCGGCCCGTAGCAGCCTCCAGCGTGTCGTTGCGACCCGCGCGACTGTCTAGTGGCCAAGCCCCGGTCGGGGTGTCGCGGAGCGTCGCGTAGTAGCGGATGGTTCTTGGAAGCAGGCCTTCCTCCTGCAGGTAGCGGGCGAAGTAGCGCTCGGCGGCGTTGTTAACGCCCGCTCGGTCAGCGATCGCGCTGACGACCCCGGGGTAATCCGTGACCTCACCCATAAGTTCGCCGTCCAAGTACCAGCCGCGGTTGATGAGCGTTTCAACCGACGGGACAAGCCTCGGTCGGCATTGGAGCCAGGCCCCGCGATAGCTTCGATCGCCGACGATGTGGTCGCCCACCACGCGGGTTTGTTCGTAGAGACTGGCCAGGCCCTCGCTGAGCCATTCCGGTGCCTCAGGGCCCAAGGCGGCATCAACATAGAGGTGGGCAATTTCGTGAAACACCGCGCCTTTCAAGGTGCCGTTTGCAATCACATAGGCCGTCCCAGTGCGGGTGTCGGCGAATCCCAAGACGCGGTCATTCACGGGAAACCTCGGAACGGCATACGGAGGGGGCGTGTTGGGGTCAGGGTAGATGACGACAAAGAAATAGCCCTCAGGCGATGGCAACCCCAGGTCGGTCTCAAGCTGCTGAGTGAAGCGGTCGACCTGGGGCATAACTGCGGTCAGATTGTATGCTTCCGGTTTGTCTGACACCCTAATGAGCACGACGCGATTGCCCACCAAAACGCGGTTTCCCAAGCTCGCCACAAGCATCTTGCGCGCCGCGTCAGGATTGTCGCGCCGAAGATCAAGCAGCGCGGCAGGTAGGCTCGCAGACGGATCGCGCACCGGTGACGTGGCTTGGGAGGGCATACCGCTCTCTAGGGGGTCCCCGCTGTGAGACTTAAAGATTCCATTTGCGCCGGGGGGCGGAAGTCCAGGGCGACGTCGCCCGCCTGCGCCCAATAAGATGTCCGAAGGCGGCAGGCCAGGGGCGGTAAGATTCCCGCAGCGCGTCACCTCGCGCACGAAGGCATCGCGCCACTTTTGACCATCTTCGCTCTCGCCGCGCTTGTCGGTCGCCAGCGTCTGCAGGCGAGCCTTGGAGTCCTTTGCGATGTCCACACGGCTATGGTGGCAGCCAGCAGTCAGCAAATAGTAAGCCGTATCGAGACTGAGTGCGCCCGCCGTATGGCTCGACCGAACCTGGAGGAAACCCGAATAGGCTTGGTCAAAGCGTTGGTCGCGCCACGCTGTCAGGGCCGTGCTGTAGTTGGCGGACGAAGGTAGCGCCGCCCGCACCCCGTCGGCTGGTAGCAGGACACTCGCCGCCAAGAGCGCTATCCCAAGCCGGATCACTTCTTCTCCTTGGGCGGTGCTGATACGCTTGGATCGATCATGTCTTGGATCGCAGTTTTTGCCGCGTCCGTCAGTCCCTTCGGATCGGGCACAGGGGTGCTGAAGGCCTCTGATATGTAGGCGGCGGAGTCCGTGGTTGTCACTTCTCCGGGGGCCAAGATGGAAGCTATGAGTATCAGCGTCCCGAGCACCGTCATCGCCAAGCCCGGCGATGCGCTCTTAAAGGTAACGCTAACGCCCTTAGCGCCGGCGCCCAACTCGTGCGGGCTCTCCCGCACCTTCATAATGATGAAGACGGCACCGACGGCGATCAACAAAAACCCCGCGACGCAGGCGTAGTAGCGCGTCCAGATCCTGCTCTGTACGGTTAGCGCCATGAGCTGATAGCGACTCCGGACCGACTGCTGCTCAAGGCAAGCGAGGGCGCTCATTCGGGCTGTCTCTGGAGGCAGGCTAGGGTCAACGAGACAAGTAACTGTCGCTTGGAGGCGCTCGACCGATTGATCCAGGCTGGCAAGACGGCTGTTGACGAGTTGAATGGATGACGCGCTGGCCACGGCGATCCCAATCACCGCGACGAGGATCACAAGCCACTCAAGCCATCGCTCCCGCGCCCGGCGGTCGGCTATCTCGCTCTTCCAAGCGGCCGCCAGACCGGTTCCGATATTCTGCCATATCGTCATCGGCGACTTTCCCCGCCTCACCACGCCGAGGTTGATTAGGACCCAAGTCCGCGTCAGGCGCAAGCCGTCGAACGATGTTCCTGCGCGGGAGGTACCCGCCCGTGGACGTTCGGGTTCAAGACGCCCAGATGAAGCAGACGGTATGGAAACCCGGACAACCAAATTTCCGGCTCTCGCCATGGGGCAAGAGCGACGTTGCGGAGGGATGACGCCGCTTCCGTGCCCAAGTCTAACGTCCACAACTTGGCACAAAGCAGACGAAGGGACTTAACCACTGCAACTCCTGCAACGGGTCGAAAGCCGTCCCGAGCCTCTAGCCTCAAGGCGGTCGTTCGGAGCGCCGTCTGCCCGGGCTATCAAACGATGTCAGACGTCGGCTTCCGTCCCGACCCTTGCACCCGCTTGTCTTCCCCCGCCCCCGCCGCCACTCTCCGCGCGATGGCGACGATACAGGATGTTGCGCGCAGCGCCGGGGTCTCCACCGCGACCGTGACGCGGGTGTTCAGCGCGCCGGGTCAGGTGGCTGAGGGCACGCGCGCCCGGGTCCGGGAAGCGGTGGCGGACCTGGGCTACATCCCCAATCTCGCGGCCAAGACGCTGCGGACGCTTCGCACCAACAAGATTCTGGTGACGGTGCCCGACATCTCCAATCCGTTCTTTTCCCAGGTCATCCGCGGCGTCGAGGAAGCCGCCACCGCCGCAGGCTACGCCGTGCTGCTGGGCGATACCCGCCACGACGAAGCCCGCGAGGAGCAGTACGCGCAAATGCTGCTGCGCAAGGAGGCCGACGGCCTGATCTTTCTGGGCCACCGCCTGCCGGACACCCTGGCCGACATGGTGGCGACGCTGGGCCCCCGAACGCCCATCGTGAACGGCTGTGAGTTCAGTCCCGGGCTGGCCGTGTCCAGCGCCCATATCGACAATGAACGCGCCGCCGCCGAGGCCATGGCGCATCTCTACGACCTGGGTCACAGACGGGTCGGCGTGATCACCGGCCCCCTGATCAGTCCGATCAGCCGCGACCGGCTGGCGGGGGTTCGCCGCACGGCGGCGCGCGCCAGGGTCAGGCCTCAACGCCGCTCATCCCGGCGAGGACCCAGATGGAATGGCGTTGGGGCGGGTTCTATGCCCGCATAGCGATTCCAGTCAGCCTCCCAGCCTTGAGATCTGGGTCCCGGCATTCGCCGGGATGAGCGGATGTTGTTGAAATTGTTGACTGTAAATTGAGTCCAAACCCTAAAGCGTGGACCTTTGCGCGGTTCCAGAACGGCCCGCGACGTCGACGCTGCGCCCCTTCACCCATGGTGGGAGAAGGGTAACTGGAACCTTCACCTTTGAGCGGTGATTGCTGTAGGCGTGGATAGAACGAACAACGCTATGATCCACCCCCTGGGGGTAAACCGATGCTCTACCTGATCATGAAGGCCGCGATCTCGGGCGTCATCATCGCGGTGGCGTCAGAGGTTGCCCGGCGTAGCGCGGGCTTCGGGGCGCTGGTTGTATCCCTGCCTCTGGTCTCGATCCTGGCGATGATCTGGCTCTGGCGAGACACGCGCGACCCGCTGCGGCTGGCCGCCCATGCCGGCGCCACCTTCTGGTATGTGCTGCCGTCGATGCCGATGTTCCTGCTGATGCCGGTGCTGCTGAAACGCGGGACGCCGTTCTATGCGGCGCTGGGCGCCGGCTGCGCGCTCACCATCGTGCTGTACGGGCTGATGATCCTT
>JANNFM010000194.1:0-1803 GCA_031379795.1 Alphaproteobacteria bacterium | reverse complement strand
CGGAGAGGGTGAAGCGCAGGACCTGTCCCTGGACCGTGACCTTTGCCGGCTTGAGCTGGCGACCGTCCAGTTCAAGGCCGTACTGCAGCAACGCGATTTTCGGTGGATCAATCCGACCGGCGACCCGGACCACATATTCCTTGTCCAGCTCGGACTGCGGGCCAATCACGGCCTTGGCCAGGACCCCGTCGTTGGACAGGATCAGCAGGCCATGGCTGTCCAGATCCAGCCGCCCCAGCGGCGGCAGGCTCATCCTTGAGTCGGGAATGGTGACGCTCTCGCCGACCAGGGCTTCCTTCGTCAGCAGGCGGACGGCGGGCGTATAGCCCGGCTCCGGCTGGCCCGAAACGAATCCGACGGGCTTGTTGAGAACCGCCGTGAAGCCTTCCAGCCGGCCCTCCGCCTTGTCCGTCAGGGTCAAGGTCTGGCCGTTCAGGATCTTTCGCCCGACGTCATCGACCCGCTCGCCGTCGATATAAACCAGCCCCTCGCCGATCAGCGCCTCGGCCTCCCGGCGCGAGCAAACACCGCTCTGGGCCAACCACTTGTTGATCCTCTGGGGTTCAGGTTCGTCGTAGGTGCGGGTCCAGGCCATGGGGCTCTGTAGCAGATGGCGCGCCCTGCAGGACTCGAACCTGCAACCGCCCGCTTAGAAGGCGGGTGCTCTATCCGGTTGAGCTAAGGGCGCCCGATGAGGACCCTAGTGGGTCCAGGGAGTTCTTCGACCGAAGGCGAAGTTGTCGGCATAGGTCTTGAGGATGCGTTTGGCCGGCTTCGGATCGAACAGCTGGAAGGCGATGCCGTGGCTTTCGGCATAACGGACGGCCTCATCCTTGCTGTCGAAACTCAACCTGATCTGGCTCGATTCGGTGTCGCCCGTCTGGGTCCAGCCCATCAGGGGATCAGAACGCCGCGCGTCGCTGGGCTCGAACTCCAGGAGCCAGGCCGCGGTCTTGCCGCGGCCGGACTGCATGGCGTTTCTGGCCGGACGGAAGATGCGCGCAAACATGCTCGAGTTCCCAGTTGTCCTGTCCAACGCTGGTCGGGGCGGAGAGATTCGAACTCCCGACCCTCTGCTCCCAAAGCAGATGCGCTACCAGGCTGCGCTACGCCCCGATTGCGTTGGAGCCCTGCCATATGAGGGTTTCAGGGTTTCCGCAAACTGAACTGGTGAAAATCAGCGCGACCGGTCCATCAGCTTGAAGACGCCCGACGCACGGATGATGTCGACACCCCGCACATGCAACCGACCATCGGCAAACGCGATGTCCTTGGTGGTGCGGCTCATGCGGGCCTCGCCCATCACCCAGTCACCCTTGCGCGCCATGTGCAGGAAGTCGACGGACAGGTGAATGGTGACGCCAATCTTGCCGGACCCCTGACCCACGGCTCCGGCCAACAAACCATCCGCAAAGGCCGAGAGCATGCCACCGTGGACAATGCCCAGACCATTGGTGTGTCGGGCCAAAGCAAAGAAGGCTTGTTCGACCGTCGCTCCCTCACCCATCTTGTGAAAGTAAGGGCCGTTGCGGGTTGAGAATGCACCTCGCCCGCTCGACTCTACAAATCCCGGGGGTGCCTTGGGCACAACTTCCTCATTGTCGCTCATCGCACGCCGACCTTTGGGACGATCTCGATTTGATAGAGATGCGACCAGTATTTGCCGGTCACAAACAATCGGTCCTGCTTCGCGTCATAGGCAATACCGTTGGCGACTGCGTCCGGGTCGCGGCGGCGGCGGGCCTCCGGCAGGCCACTGATGTCGATCCAACCCTTCACGGAGCCGGTTCGCGGGTCGATCCG
>JANNFM010000189.1:0-3630 GCA_031379795.1 Alphaproteobacteria bacterium | reverse complement strand
CGCCCGCGCCAGCTCTACACCGGCGCGCCCGCTCGCACCTTTGTGACCGTCGACAAGCGGTAGTCAGCGACCGATCAAGGCCAATACGGCATTCGCGGCGGCCTCGTCTGGATCGGGGCCGCCGCGACCCATTTTGAGCAGGGCCTGGGTTTGCCCTTCGATCTGTCGGGTGCGAAGTCCCGCGTCGTCAAGCCGAAGCCCGATCTCCCGCGCCAGGGCCACGCCGTTGCAATCGTCCTGAATCATTTCCGGAGCGACGAAGTCCTGCGCCGCGATATTGAACAACGTCACCCATCGGGTGCGGATCAATCGCTTCAGGATGAAGTGGGTCAAGGGTGCCAACTTGTAGCCCACCACCATCGGACAACCGGCCAGAGCCAGCTCGGTTGTCACAGTCCCTGAGCAGGCCAGCGCCACCGTGGACGCCTTCATGGCATCGCGTTTGGCAACGTCGCCTTCCACGATGTGAACGCGGTTGGACCAGCCAGCGATCCGCGCCTTGGCGAGTTCCGCCACCGTCGGCGCCACCGGGATGACCACGTGCAGCTCGGGCCGTTCGATCTTCAGGCGCGTCACCGCATCTTCGAAGGCCGGCAGAACGCGATCTATCTCGCTTGGGCGACTGCCGGGCAGCACCAGCAGTATGGGATCGCTCGGTCGCGCGCCGATCTGTCGTCGCAGCCGATCCGGGTCGGCCTTGGTAAAATCGATCGCCAGCGTCGCATCGCCGACAAACGTCACGGGCAAGCCATGCGCGCGGAACGCCTGCGCATCGAAGGCGTGGATGGTCAGCAGCAGATCAAACCATCGGGCAGCCGTCTTCGCCCGTCCGGGCCGCGAGGCCCAGACCTGAGGGGCGACGTACTTCACCAGCGGTATTCCCAGCGGCTTCAACCGGTGCGCGACGCGCAGCGTAAAACCCCATGAGTCGATCAGGACGGCGACATCGGGTTGCTCGCGCACCGCCAGTGCCGCCGTGTCGTCCGCTCGCCGCACGACATTCGAATAGGCCAGCAAGCCCTCGATCAGCCCGAAGATGGAGAGTTGGGTGATGTCAAACGGGCTCACAACACCCTCGGCGGCCATCCTGGCGCCGCCGACACCCACGAAACGTACCTGGTCGCCGAGCCGCCGTTTCAGCGCGCGCGCCAGGCCGGCGCCTCTGTCATCACCAGAGGCCTCGGCCGCCACCAGCATGACGGTGAGCATCGGCGGGCTCATGGTCCGCCAGGCTCCACCCCAAGGATGAACACACCAAGTTCATCGGCGAGTTCAATCACCGCCTCGCGGTCCAGAACCAGCAACCGACCCGTCTCGCCGACAATCCCGGCCAGTCCGGCACGCGCCACACCGTGGATGGTCGCCAGTCCGATGGTGGGCAGATCAACCCGGGTCTCCTGGATGGGTTTCGGTGCCTTGGCCAGCACACCGACACCCGCGCCGGGACGCCCCTTGAGATGCGCCGGAAGCTCCGCCACCCGCGCAAGGACGGCGTCAGTGCCTTCCTGCGCCTCGACCGCCAGAACCAGCCCACGGGCCACGACAGCCGCCTGCCCTACGTCCAACCCGCCGATGGCTCGCGCGACCTGCAGCGCCTTGGTCGCATCGGCAAGGTCATCCGCGCCAGGTTTCCGGGAGCCCAGCAGGCCTGATGGCAGCGTCAAGTCGTTCATCACCTCGTGCGCGCCCTCGACCTCAAACCCGGCAGCTTCGAACACGCCTACCATCACGCGAAGCAGGGCATCGTCGCCCTTTCGGGCCGCCGCGATCACCTTGGGCAACAACATCACGCCGCGAAAATCCGGGACCAGACTGGTGAAATCCGGTCGCGCGACATCACCGGCCAGACAGACGGCCCGACAGCCCGCGCGCTTGAGCGCCTTCAGGCATTTGCCGATCTCGGCCAACCCCACCTCGGCACCGGCATAGGGCTGGAGCCCACTGCCTGCGTACCCCTTCAGCCGGATCACAAACAACGGTCGGCCTGATCGTTCACAATGCCGGGCGATCTCCACCGGCAGGTTGCCGCCGCCGGCGATCAGGCCCAGCTTGTCCATCAAATCTCGCGTTCGGGCAGGCAGAGCGGGCGGCTGCTGTCAGCGCGGATGAAGTTGATAATCTCCATGACCGGCGCGCTCTTGCCAAAGGTCAGGACCGCGTCATCAATCCGCTCCTGGAACGTCCCCTCCTCCGCGAACAGCAGGCGATAGGCAGAGCGCAGTTCGCTGATCGTCTCTCGACTGAAATCGCGGCGTTTCAGGCCAACCAGATTCAGTCCCTCAAGGTGGGCGTGGTTGCCCCAGACCATGCCGTACGGGATCACGTCCTTGGTCACCGCAGCCAGACCGCCAATGAACGAATAGCGGCCGACGCGGCAGAACTGATGCACCGCCGCCAGCCCGCTCACCGTGACAAAATCTCCGACATGGACATGCCCGCCCAGCGTCGCTGAGTGCGCAAGGACCACGTTGTCGCCGACCACGCTATCATGCCCGACATGGCTGGCGGCCATGTAGAAGCCGTCATTGCCGACGCGTGTGTGACCATCGCCGCCCGGTGCAGCGATGTGCATGGTCACGTGCTCCCAGATCCGGTTCCGATCACCGATCACGAGTTCAGTCGGCTCGCCGCGATACCCGGTGTGGTGCGGCGGTCCGCCCAGATTGGCGAAATTCCGGACCGAGCAATCCTCGCCGATGGTCGTGCGGTTCTCGATGACCACATGCGCCAGGATTTGGGTGCCGGCACCGATCCGGACATGCTCGCCGATGATCGAGAAGGGACCAATGCTGACGCCGTCCGCGAGTTCGGCACCCTTGGAGACAATGGCTGTCGGGTGAATGTCTACGCTCAAGCGATCAGGTCTCCACCACCATGGCGGCGAACTCGCATTCGGCGGCGACCTTGTCGCCGACCATGGCCTGCCCGGCGAACTTGAACACATCGCCGCGATGTCGCACCACACGCACCGGCATACGCACCACGTCGCCGGGCCGGACCGGGGATCTGAAGCGGCAGTTGTCCGCCGACATGAAGAAAATCGCCTTGCCGCCCACATCGACGTCGAGCGACTTGGACATCAGCACCGCACCGGTCTGCGCCATCGCCTCGATCAACAGCACCGCCGGCATCACCGGATAGGTGGGGAAATGACCCTGAAAGAACGGCTCGTTCACCGTCACGCATTTGATACCCACGATGGATTCCGAGGCCTTGTAGTCCTCGCAACGATCCACCAGCAGGAACGGGAAGCGATGCGGTATCCGCATCAGGATCTCGGTGATGTCGATATCAGTGGGATTGCTCGCCACCGGTGCCCTGCGCGTCATGCCTGTTCCCCGCCTCTTCGGCTTGCCATGCGGGCCAGCCACGCCGTTTCCTTCAGCCAGTGACGGATCGGCCGGGCCGGCATGCCGCCCCAGGTCTCACCGGCTGGAATATCTTTCATCACCCCGGCAGCGGCGGCAACCCGCGCGCCTGCACCAATGGTCACATGATCCGACACACCTGCCCGGCCGCCGAACTGCACGCCATCTCCGATGACGACACTGCCTGAGATACCGGTCTGCCCCGCCATGACGCAGTTGCGTCCAACTCGGACGTTGTGGGCGATCTGCACCAGATTGTCGA
>JANNFM010000178.1:0-2773 GCA_031379795.1 Alphaproteobacteria bacterium | reverse complement strand
GCGCGAAATCCCCTGGCTGGTCCCGCACTTCGCCGAAGCGAGCGGCAAGCTGAAGATGAGTATCCACGCCCTCGTGGTGGAGACGCCCGGCAGGCGGATTATCGTCGACACCTGCATTGGCAATGACCGCCAGCGTGATGTCCCGCAATGGAGCCATCTGCAGACGACGTTTCTGGATGACCTGAAGGCCGCCGGCTTTGAGCCGGCCAGCATCGACACGGTGCTGTGCACGCACCTGCACGTTGACCACGTGGGCTGGAACACCATGCGGGTGGACGGTGCCTGGGTCCCGACGTTTCCCAACGCCCGCTACCTGATCGGCCGCGCCGAATATGATCACTGGGCCGCCGAGGAGGCGATGCGGACCGACGTCTCCACGTCCTATTTTAACGACAGCATCAAGCCGGTTTGGGAGGCGGGACTTGTCGATCTGGTGGAGACGGATCACTGCGTTTGCGACGAGGTGAGGCTTGAGCCCACCCTGGGTCACACGCCGGGCCATGTCTCGATCCGGATTCGCTCAAAGGGCCAGAACGCCCTGATCACCGGGGACTTCACCCACCACCCCTGCCAGATGGCCCATCCCGAGTGGGCCGCCGAGGTAGACTTCGACAAGGCCGCGTCGACGGCGACGCGCCGCCGGGTCTACGGCGAGCTGGCCGGCACGACAACGCTGGTCATCGGCACCCATTTCGCCGCGCCCTGCGCCGGCCATGTGGTGGCCGATGGGGAAGCCTGGAAACTGGAGGTGTCGGCGTCCTAGAGCCTGTCCGTTTCAGATGGAATCATCTGAAACGGATAAACAGGCTCGTTTTTATATATTTAGAGCGTGACGGGCGCCTGAACCGGTATCCACTTCAGGCTGTCACGCTCTAGGTCGGCCTGAACCGGATCGGCATCGCCTTCGGGCCGGAGATAAAGTTCGATGCCAGCCATTCGACCGGCGCGGCCAGACTGAAGTCGGTCATCCGGGTCAGCACCTCGTGCAGCATGGCGTCGATTTCGATACGGGCGATGTGTTGGCCGAGACACCCGTGGGGGCCGGTCCCGAAGGCGATCTGGGGGTTTTCCACCCGGGACAGATCCAGCTGATCGGGTCGATCGAAGACCTCCGGGTCGCGGTTGGCGGACCCGAAGTACATCACCACCTTGTCTCCAGCCCGGATCGCCTGACCGGCGAGAACCGTGTCCTTCGTGGCCGTGCGGCGCATGTAGATCACCGGGCTGGTCCAGCGCAGCAGTTCCTCGCGGGCGGCCGGCAGGCGGACGTCGAGGTCGGCCATCAGCCAGGCGTACTGATCCGGGTGTTCCATAAGCGCCAGCAGCCCGCCGGACAGCAGGTTGCGAGTGGTGTCGCCGCCGGCGTCAACCAGCAGCAGGAAGAATAGCAGGAACTCCATGTCCTCCAGCTTGCGGCCATCGACCTCGCAGGCGAGCAGCCGTGACGCCAGATCATCGCCCGGCCGGGCGCGCTTCTCGGCGATTACCTTTGAGCCGTACTCGAACATCTTCATCACCGCCGCCCCGCCGGCCCCGGGCGGCAGCGCCTCGGGCGCGGTGTGGATGGTCTCGGTCAGTTTGTAGAGTTCGCGCCCGTCCTCCAGCGGCAGGCCCATCAATTCGGCGATCACGAAGGATGGCATCTCGCCGGCGATCTGGTCCACGAAGTCGCATTCGCCCCGCTCAATCACGGCGTCGATGATCTGTCTGGCCAGCTGCTGGATGCGCGTCTGCCGAAGGCGGGCGGCGGGCTCGGTGAACTCGGAGCGGATCAGTTTGCGGAACCCCGTGTGCTCGGGCGGATCCATCATCAGCATCATCTTGTGGCCGCCGAACCCCATCTCGGATGCGGGATCCGTGATCATGATGGTGGGCTCGGACGAAAAGGTCTGGAAATCCCGGTCCACCGCCCAGACGTCGGCATGGCGGGTGACGGCCCAGAAGCCCTTGCCGCCAGGTTCATCGTGCCAGTGCACCGGATCATGGGTTCGCAGCCAGGCGAACTGGTCGTGCGGCTGGCCGGCGGCGAAGCTGGCGGGAGACAGCAGGTCGATTTTCAAGGGGATATCTTTCGATCAAGAGTCGCCATGCGGACTGCGGCACGTGGGGGTCATTCGAGTTACGAGCGCTTGATCCTCCTTAGGAAGATGTTTCCACGTTTGGGCCTAGTCTCCCGGTCATGTCGGGATCGTCAGAGTGACTGCCTGACAGGGATCGCGTTAAACACAAACCTTGAGAAGCTGCCCGTGAAAGATCGCACCATCCGCAGTCTCGTCGCCCTTTCGGAGTCCGCGTCAACGGCGAGGGTGTTGAATTTAACCGCCACCCTCCGCAGTGCGGCAGAAGATCCGAGCCTGACTGAGAAGCCGTTCTTCCTGAATCGAATTCTGAATGCGAGCATCATCGTCAAGCATCGGATAAGGCCGCACGAGGCCGAACTGTTCTCGAAGCCGCGGGCGACGGCCACCAAGATCATGGCTCCGATTGACGTAGGGGATCTGAAGCTCGGCGCCCGCTTCCTGATGGTTGGCCAGAAGGACTTTGACCAATCCGCCGACGAGATGTTTGGTCAGGCGGTCAAGCCCGGCAGTCGCGACCGACAGGTCCTGGAACTGATTGACGAACTGCCGTCCCTCGACCCGTTTCTGGTTCGCGAGCATCTGAAGCGCCACGGAATCGAGCCAGCCCGCGGATACTTCGCTATCTCAGATGCCGACGTTGAGCGAATGCACGTCTTCGTTCGGGCCGAATAGCGAATGGGGAACGGGTGTCC
>JANNFM010000270.1:0-4023 GCA_031379795.1 Alphaproteobacteria bacterium | reverse complement strand
GACTTCGACGTGTCGACAAAAACTCGGCTAATATCTTCCACGGACGGTCTCCTTGATTGAGATTGCAACAACCTCACTCTGGCACATAGATGCCGTCGGGGGCCGTCCACCCCATCAGATCGCGAACCCCGGTTGCGGTTTGGAGGGCCTCCGAGCGCCCCGAACCCACCTCGGCGCCATTCCATCTGGGTCCCGGCATTCGCCGGGATGAGCGGTTGGGGTTAGATCAATCTGCCTGCATATCGCACTAGAACCGCGACCCGCTGATCGGGGTGTCCGCGCGGCGCCAGGCCTCGTCAAACGCCGCCGTCACTGACGACGCCTCTGCCGTTTTCCCCTGCGCCGTCAGCGCGACTGCCAGTCCTTTCAGGGCCCAGCCGTCACGTCGATAGTGCATCAGGCTGTCACGGTAGACGGCTTCCGCGTCACCGGGCTGCCCGGCCTCAAGCAAGGCTGCGCCCAACAGGTGCGACACGGGTCGGTGCCAGTAGGCGGGCTCCGTGTAAGGCAGCGCACGCTCCAGCGTCATCGCCCGGCGGAACGCCACGACTGCGCCCGGCAGATCGCCGGACTTGCGGGCGATCTCGCCGTCGACCGAGGCCAGGGCCACATCGACCATCTGGCGTGCGGGCAACCCGGCGGCTTCGTATCGCGCGAAATCTGCGGTCTGAAGCGCGCTGAGCGCTGTGCGGTCCCGTTTGGCGGCGGCGATGTCGCCGGAGTTGGCGTGGGCCACAGCGCGCGCATAGAACCCCATCGCCCGATCCAGGATCAGCATCCTGCCCGGCAACGGTTCCGCCAGCACCTGCGCATACTTGCCAAACCGCAGCAGCGTCATGGTCGGTGTGAAATTGTAGAGCTCGGCCAGCGGGATTTGCGTGGCCAGTTTCGGGGCGTCCACCGCCTTGACCAGCCGTCGCGCCGAGTCCAGCGCCACCTGATAGCGCCCCTCCATCTCGGCAGACGTCCACAGGAAATGGATGTTGTGACCGTAGTAGCCCGCCGGGTAAAACCCCTGCGCCTTGCAGGTGGCGATGTAGTCTTCGTCCACTTTCGCGGCCAGTTCGTTGGCCGCCGCCGCGTCGGCATAGCGCCCCACCCGATAGTAGATGTGGCTGGGCATATGCACCACGTGGCCGGCGTTGGGCATCGCCTTCAGCAGGCGGTCCGCCACGGCTTCGGCCCGCTCCGGCGTGGTCGAGGCCTCTACGGCGTGGATGTAGAGATGCAGCGCGCCAGGGTGATCCGGGGCGGCCTGCAACACCCCTTCCAACTCAGCGACGATCTGGGCACCATGGCCTTTTGGCGTCTGGCCATCGGCCTGCCAGTAGTCCCAGGGCTGGGTGTCCATCATGGCCTCGGCCCAATAGGTCCGGGCGTCCAGATCATCCGGATACTGACGCACCAGATCGCCCATCGCCTGGGCGAAGGCTTCGTTGAGTTTGGCGCGGTCGCCCGCCCGGGTCTCGGCATAGCGCGTCGCCAGGGCCGCAATCCAGGCTTGCTCACGGGGAGTGACCTTTGAAGCCAGCGTCCGGGCGTTCTGCAACGCCAGCCACGCCGGGATCACCGCATCCTCCTGCATCGGCATGTTGATGTTCGGCCCCAGCGAAAACGCGACCCCCCACCAGCACATGGCGCAGTTCAGATCGATCCGCGCTGCCTGGCGAAACGACCGGATGGCCTCGGCGTGGTTGAAGCCAAACGTCAGCTTGACGCCCTGATCGAAGAACTTCTGGGCCTCAGGCGAGGCCGTGATCGCCATGTGATGGTCGCCAAGGCCGCTGAACACCGGCGCGCCCGGCTTGTCGGCCTGTCCACCATAGATCGCCGGCATGGGCGGCAGGCCCATACTCATCGGCCCCATCTTCGACATGTCGTGCGGCTGGGCGAGCGCGGCGGTAGCGCCGAAGAGAACGATGGAGACAAGGAAGGCACGCAGGATCATCATTTCAGCTCCACGTTCGACCCGACGGGTGAAACCGTTCAGGCCAGTTTCAGGGCGGCAAGAAACCCCGTCAACGCCGCGTTGAATGCCTCCGGCCTGTCGATGTTGGCCGCGTGGCCGGCGCCTTCGATGACCGCCTTCCGCGCGCCGGGGATCTTCGCCGCCATGTAGTCGCTGGCCGCCAGGAACGGCGTATCCTCTGACCCCACGATCACAATGGACGGCACCTTGATGTCCGGCAGCGAGGTGATCACGCCCGCGTCGCGCTGGGTCAGCATGCCGCGCGCCGCCAGCGCCAGACCCGTGGCACTGGTGTGCTTGGCAGTTCGACGTTCGGCGCTGCCGCCCGACAACAGGCCCAGTCCCTCGGTCTCGTAGCGCTCGGCGGTGCGCAGCGAGGTCTTGTTCCAGCCGGCCCGGGCCTCATCGTTCTTGTAGCCGGGGCCAGTATCTATGATCAGCAACGCCGCAACGCGGTCCGGGTGCACGCGGTTGAACGCCAGTGACATGTAGCCGCCCAGCGACAGCCCGCCGACGATGGCCCTGGGCGCGCCCACCTCATCCAGCAACGCGGCCATGTCGGCAACCGTGTGCGCTTCGGAATAGAGCGCCGGATCGTCTGGACTGTCGCTCTGGCCATGCCCGCGCATGTCCCAGGTGATCAGGCGATGATCTTTGGCAACAGCCTCAACCTGGCCCGACCACATCTGTGACGTCGCCGAATAGCCGTGGGTCAGCAGCACCACCGGACCTTGATCACCGTGGACCTCGTAGTAGAGATTCACGCCGTCGCGATTGAGTTTGGGCATCTGCGCTCTTCCCTGATGTTTTCACCAAGGAACGCGGTTTGCCGCCCGATGTCGAGCCTGGAGGCTGTCAGGGACGGTGAGCGCGCTGGTGTCGCTGCCTTCCGCCTCCGGGGGAAAGCGGCCCGAGGCGCGAAGCGCGAGTGGCCGATGGGGGGAGTGACCCGCCGCCTTCCCCCATCGGCGACTCGCTCCTGTCGGAGCGTCGCGCCGCTTTCACCCGCAAGCGGGGGAAGGCCAGTTCCCGACAGCTTCTAAGCCTGGGTCGCCACCCACTCGCGCACATGCCGCTCCAGCACCGTCAGCGGCATCGCCCCCGAGAGCAGCACCGCGTTGTGATAGGCTTTCAGGTCGAACCTGGCACCGAGTTTGGCCTTGGCCTCCTCGCGGACCCGCACCCAGACCGTATGGCCGACCTTGTAGCTGTTGGCCTGCGCTGGTGAGGAAAAGTAGCGCTCCACCTCACGCTGGGCGCGGCTGGCGGTGTTGCCGATGGTGTCGACCATGTAGCGTATGGCCTGAGCCCGACCCCAGCGCTTGTAGTGGATGCCGGTATCCGTCACCAGACGCGCGGCGCGGAACAGCAGCGACTGCAGATATCCAGCCTGGCCCAGCGGATCGCCCTCGTAAGCCCCCAGTTCGTCGGCAAGCTGCTCCGCATAGAGCGCCCAGCCCTCCGAGAACGCCGAGAAGCCGAACCCGGCCCGGCGCAGCATCGGGGCTGACTTGCTTTCCTGCGCCAGGGCGATCTGCAGATGGTGGCCCGGGATCGTCTCGTGCGCAGCCAGCGTCTTCAGATTGTAGCGCGGCCAGTCACCGGTCTCTTTCAGATTGATATAGAAGGCCGCAGGGCGCGAACCGTCCAGGGCTGCGGATTGATAGTAACCATTGGCCGCCCCGTCCTGGATAAACACCGGCACCCGGCGCACCTCGACCCTGGCCGCCGGCAACGTCGAAAACGCGCGCGGCAGCAGCTTGTAGAGATCGGCCACGTCGACGTTCAGGTCGGCAATCATCTGCGCACGGCCGCTGTCATAAGCGGGATAAACCTGGCGAGCGTCCTCGTTCAATCTGGCCAGCCGCTGGGCGACCGTACCGCCGGTCATGCCCTGGGCTTTCAGGATCGCATCCAGGCGCTTTGTGATCTCCGCCACCTGATCCAGGCCCAGTTGGTGAACCTCCTGCGGCGTATAGTTGGTGGTGGTCGAGGCCTTCACCGCGTCGGTGTAGTAGGCGTCGCCGCCAGGCAACGACCACACGCCAGTGTCC
>JANNFM010000128.1:0-2912 GCA_031379795.1 Alphaproteobacteria bacterium | reverse complement strand
CGTCCAATCGCCTCGCCAATCCGTGCCATCCGTATCTCCGCATGCATCAGATCCACCCCGGCCAAACCGGACAGATCGTCTGCTACGAAAACCGGACATATCGTGTGCTACCCACAGTCAAGCGTCGCAAGGTGGACGCGGGCGCAGGATGGCGTATCTTCGAAAACGCACGCCGGCCGGTGAAGCCTTGGGCGTCCATCGGGGGAAGCGCATGAGAATTCTGGCAAGTCTGGCGACGGGGTTCGCCCTGGGGTTGGCGCTCACCGTCTCCGCAGCAGCGCAGGACGACACGGCCCGACAGCTGCCGCACCCGGGCCAGGCGGTCTATCGCGCCAACTGTGCGGCTTGCCACGATAACCCCGAACAGACGCGCTCACCCGGCAAGTCGACCTTGTCTGCCATGAGCTACCAGGTGCTCAGCTTCGCCCTGACCAAGGGCAAGATGCAGGCCCAGGCCGCGGCGCTAAGCGAAGCGGAGCGGGGCGAGCTGATCAACTACCTGACCGGTCGCTCGACCGCCTCGCTCGACAACTGGAGTTCGGCGATGATGTGTGCCGGGGCCGGAACTCCGGTGACTCTGAAGGCTGCCCCCAGCATTTCCACCTATGGCTTTGACGCTCGCAACACCCGAACCCTGACCGCCAAACAGGCCGGACTGACCAAGGCAGGTCTGTCGAAGCTGGACCTGGCCTGGTCCATCGGCTTTCCGAGCGTCACCATGATCCGCGCACAGCCGGCGGTGGTGGGCTCGATGGCGTTTCTGCCCGTGGCCGAGGCGTCTGCCATGTACGCCTTCGACCTCAGTGATCGCGCCAAGCCCTGCCTGAAGTGGGTCTACAATACGCCGGGCGGCGCGCCGCTGCGCAGCAGCCCCGGCTATGGGGTGATCGCTGATGGTCGGGCAGTGCTGGCTTTCTCGGGGCTGGATTCCACGATCCACGTGGTGGATGCCCGCACCGGCAAGGAACTCTGGACGAAGAACGTCGCCAGCTATTCCTATTCCCTGACCACGGGAACGCCCAGGGTTTTGAAAGACCGGATCATCGTGCCGGTCAGCCAGTTCGAGATCATGCAGGCGGCCAACAATGCGGTCACCTGCTGCAGCAATCATGGCTTCGTGCTGTCACTGGACCCGGCCACTGGCACCGAGCAGTGGCGCTATGACACCATGCCCGACGCACAGCCGATCCGCGGCCGGGGTGATGGCAAGATGCTCTACGGCCCCTCCGGGGCGCCCATCTGGAACTCGCCCGTCGTCGACGAGGCGCGTGGCCAGATCTACTTCGGCACAGGTGAGGCCAACTCGCCCCCGGCGCACCGCAACACCAACGCCCTGATCGCCATCCGCCTGTCCGACGGCAAGGAGGTGTGGAGCCATCAGGCGACCCCGGACGACATCTATAACGCCGGATGCGGACTCAATCCTGCGCCAGGTCGGTTCAACTGCGTGGGTGCGCCGGAAACCGTTTTCCGCGATGTCGATTTCGGGGCGTCGCTGATCCTGGGGCGTCTGTCGAATGGCAAGGACGTTGTGTTCGCGGGCCAGAAGTCGGGCACGGTCTGGGCGCTGGACCCCGACACCGGCAAGGTGATCTGGCGGCGTGACATCGGCACCGGAACCGCCAATGGCGGAATCCACTGGGGCATCGCTTTCCAGAATGACACGGTCTATGCGCCGATTGCGGTGATCGGACGTCCCCTGCCGGGCGGCCCGCCGATCGATCCTACACTCAAGCCCGGCATGTACGCTGTCGACGCCAATACCGGGGCGATCAAGTGGCAGTATTCGGTGACGCCGGACTGCGCCAATGGCCGCGACAAGAAGGCGCCCCGCTGTGAACGGACCTTTGGCTTCTCGGGCGCACCGACCCTGATCGACGGCGCGCTGGTTCAGGGTAGCCTGGACGGCCGCCTGTTCGTGATCGACGCGAAGACCGGACAGGAACTCTGGAGGTTCGACACCCTGCGCGACTATCAGACGCTCAACGGCGTCCCGGGCAAGGGCGGGTCCATCGACGCGGCCTCGATCGTGGCCGTAAACGGTCTGCTGCTATCGGGGTCCGGCTACGGCATGTTCGGCCAGGCGCCGGGCAATGTGCTGCTGGCGTTCAAGCCGAAGTAACCTCAAGGCCCTAAATCGTCAGCTATCGTGCCTTGTCGACAAGGATTTCGCGCAGCCCGCTTGCCGGACGGCGTCGGGATCAATAACTCCAAGGGTACGAAACATCGGCCACAGCGAGTCTGTGGCGAACGATCAGGGCGAACAAATGCTGAAATGGACTAGCTACCTCGACGACGAAGACGGCGACGAGGACGACAAGAGCCGCTCGCCCGATATGCCCATGACGGCCGGTCCGGTCCAGAACGCGCTCTACAAATCGCGCACCGTGCTGATCTTCGGCGAGATCGACATGCGACTGGCCGAGCGCGTCACCGCCCAGATCACTGCCTTCGCTGGTGAAAGCGACAAGCCGATCCGGGTGATCATCAATTCGCCGGGCGGCCACGTGGAAAGTGGTGACACGATCCACGACATGATCCGCTTTTGCGGTGCGCCGGTGAAAGTCATCGGCACCGGCTGGGTGGCCTCGGCCGGGGCGCACATCTTCCTGGGCGGCAAGAAGGAGAATCGTCTCTGCCTGCCGAACACCCGCTTCCTGCTGCACCAACCCGCTGGCGGCGTCCGCGGTCAGGCCTCGGATATCGAAATCGAGGCCGAGGAAATCATCAAGATGCAGGAGCGGGTCAACCGCATGATCGCCCTTGAGACCGGCCAGACCTATGAAAATTTAAGTTCAGTAAGAGTAGACGAATTGTCTGATGCGCAGGTTAGGGGATTTATTTTGGAAGCGACAAGATCCGGAATGAATATTAACCAACTCGATCCTTTGCTTATCCAACGCGGAATGAGT
>JANNFM010000111.1:0-7219 GCA_031379795.1 Alphaproteobacteria bacterium | reverse complement strand
GAGAAATCGGTCGGCAGGGCCAGCGCTTCGTCCAGCGAATTGGTGTGCAGGCTCTGGGTCTGGCCGCCGGTGGCGCCCATGGCCTCGACGGCGGTGCGGGCGACGTTGTTGTAGACGTCCTGGGCGGCGAGGGACCAACCGCTGGTCTGGGTGTGGGCCCGCAGGGCCAGGGAGCGAGCGTCTTTCGGGTCGAACTCAGCCTTCATCAGCCTGGCCCAGAGCAGACGGGAGGCCCGCTGTTTGGCGATCTCCATGAACATGTTCATGCCGGCGCACCAGAAGAACGACAGGCGGGGCGCGAACTGGTCCACCGTCATGCCGGATGCGACCCCGGCGCGGACGTAATCGATGCCGTCGGCCAGGGTGTAGGCCAACTCCAGGTCCAGCGTCGCGCCGGCTTCCTGCATGTGATAGCCGCTGATCGAGATCGAGTTGAAGCGCGGCATCTCGCGGGCCGTATAGGCGAAGATGTCCGAGACGATCCGCATCGAGGGGCCGGGCGGATAGATGTAGGTGTTCCGGGTCAGGAACTCCTTCAGGATGTCGTTCTGGATGGTGCCCGACAGCTTCTCGTGCGGCACGCCCTGTTCCTCGGCGGCGACGATGTAGAGCGCCAGGATCGGCAGAACCGCCCCGTTCATGGTCATCGACACGCTCATCTTGTCGAGCGGGATGCCGTCGAACAGCGTGCGCATGTCGTAAATGGAATCGATTGCGACGCCGGCCATGCCGACGTCGCCGGCCACGCGCGGGTGGTCCGAGTCGTAGCCGCGGTGCGTGGCCAGATCGAAGGCGATGGAAAGACCCATCTGACCCGCCGCCAGATTGCGCCGGTAGAAGGCGTTGCTGTCCTCAGCCGTGGAGAAACCCGCATATTGCCGGATCGTCCACGGATTGGTGGCGTACATGGTGGGGTAGGGGCCGCGCACGAACGGGGCCAGACCCGGATAGCCGCCCATGGCCGGGAGGCCCGTGATGTCGGCGGCCGTGTAGGACGGACGAACAGCGATCCCTTCCGGCGTGTTCCAGGGCTCGGCGCCGGCCGTCGGGACCGGGGCGACCGGGCCATCGAAGGGCAAGGTGGTGAAATCCGGGAACCCAGCCATCACCAACCCCTCCGCTCGTCATCCCCGGCCTTGTGCCGGGGATCTATTGTGCGGTTGCCCCAACGGCGTTGAATCCCGCACCACGGTGCGGCGGCGAAATGGGTCCCCGGCGCAAGGCCGGGGATGACGAGCTTGATGGGTAGGAACGCGTTCACGCGGCCACCTCATATCTTTCCGACAAGCGCATAGGTTTGAGCGGCGGACAGACGCTGTCGGCACCGGGCAGGCGTGGCGACGGCTGATCCGGGAAGGCGCCGCCGGGTTCCACCTCAACAGGCGCCGGCGCGGTGGGCGGAAAGGCCGTAACGCCGACGATCCTGGGCTCGCCGCGCGCGGTCACAGCGGCGGCGACATCGCGGGCGATCAGACCCGAGCTCAGGGCGGCTGCGAGCCCTCCGGCGGCTTCGATGGCCTGAAGGCGATCCCACGCCGCGCGGGCGATCTGATCGGTGAGGGCCTCGATGTAGCCCGAGCCCGCCGCCGGGTCGGCGACCTTTCCGATGTGCGCTTCCTCCATCAGTACCAGCTGTGCGTTGCGGCTTTGACGTCTGGCCAGTGCGGTTGGCAGGCCCAGAGCGTCGGAGAAGGCCCCCAGCACCACGGCGTCGGCTCCGCCGACCGCCGCCCCGAACCCGGCCACGGTCAGCCGGATCATGTTGGTCCAGGGGTCCTGGGCGGTGAGCATCCGCCGTGACGAGCGTGCCTCGATCCGGGCCAGGGGGGAGGCGCCCGACGCCCCGGCGATGCGGGCGAAGACCGCGCGCGCCGCACGCAGTTTGGCAATGGTCACGAAATAGTCTGTGTCGACGGCGAGGCCCAATGTGATCCGGGCGAAGGCCTCAGTGATCGTCAATCCCGCGCGCACCAGCGCCCTGGCGTAAGTGATCGCGGCGGCGGCAGACACCGCCACCTCCAGCGCCTCGCCGCCGCCAGCCTCGTGGGAAACCCGTCCTGACGCCAGGAACAGCTGCGCCTGCGGGTAGGTCTCGGCCAATCGTGCCGCAACGGTTGCGGCGGCGTCCAGGTGGCCGTCGATGGGGCCCGGGCTTGTCCCGGCTTCGGCAAAGGCGCTGAGCGGATCGAGGTTCAGGTTGAGCCGGGCGGCTGGCGAGGCTTTGGCGACCACCCCCAGGGCTTCCGCCGCCTGAGGCCCGAGGAACCCGGCGGCCAGTCCCACCGGCGCGAGTTCCAGGATCACGTCCTTCAGAGCGACCGACAGCGCCGCGGTTGAGGCGTGGCCACCGACGATCACCGAGGCTGCGCCGCCGTTAAGATCGGTCAGCAGTTCGGCGTTGACGCGGACCGGGTCCGGATGGGCCGACACCGTGCGAACATCCCAGGCGCGGTCGGACTGGAAGGGGCGCGGCGGGAAGCCGGGGGTGCGGTCCGCCGCCGCATAGAGTGGCGCAATTGGCAAACCCTCGACGGTCACCTTGGCAAGGCTGTCGAACGGTTTGTCACCCAGGGTCTTTGCGACGAGGGCGCGCCAGGCGTCTTCGCCAGCAGGCGGGAATCCGGGGTCGAGAAGCTGGGTGTCGGCCATGCGAGGAATTGCGCCCCACCGGGCGCTTGCGTCAAGTTCACCTTGGGTGATCCGAAGTCGGGGCAGGTGGTTGCCCAGCGACGGGGTTCATGCGTACAACGTAAATCTAACAACTGTTCGAGGAACCGCCCATGGCTCTGCCCCCCGTATTGCGTGACCGCCTCCGCCTGCCGGTGATCGGCAGTCCGCTGTTCATCATCTCGACGCCGGATCTGGTGATCGCCCAGTGCAAGGCCGGCATTGTCGGGTCCTTCCCGGCGCTGAACGCGCGGCCGGCGTCGCTGCTGGACGAATGGCTGCACCGCATTACGGAAGAACTGGCCGAGTGGGATCGTGATCATCCGGACACCCCGTCGGCGCCCTTTGCCGTCAACCACATCGTCCACAAGACCAACGAGCGGCTGGAGCACGACGTGGAGGCCTCCACCAAGTGGAAGGCGCCGATCATCATCACCTCGCTGGGCGCGCGGGAAGACGTCAACATGGCGGCCCATTCCTATGGCGGCGTGGTGCTGCACGACGTGATTACCGACCGGTTCGCCCGCAAGGCCATCGAGAAGGGGGCCGACGGTCTGATCCCGGTGGCCGCTGGCGCCGGCGGCCATGCCGGAACCCTGTCGCCGTTCGCTATCGTCCACGCGCTCAGAGAGTGGTTCGACGGGCCCATCGCGCTGTCGGGCGCCATCGGCAACGGCCATGCGGTGCTGGGCGCGCAGGCCATGGGTGCTGACCTGGCCTACATCGGCTCGGCGTTCATCGCGACCCAGGAGGCCAACGCCGTCCAGGGCTACAAGGACATGATCGTCGCCAGTTCCGGCGAGGACACCACCTACACCAACCTCTTCACCGGCGTTCATGGCAACTATCTGACGCCGTCGATCATCGCGTCCGGCATGGACCCCAATGACCTGCCGAAGTCCGACCCGTCGGCGATGAACTTCGGGTCCGGCGGCAATCAGAAGGCCAAGGCCTGGCGCGACATCTGGGGCTGCGGCCAGGGCATTGGCGCGGTCAAGAACATCCCGACCGTCGCCGAGATGGTGGCGCGCCTGTCCGACGAATACGAACAGGCCAAGGCGGAACTGGCGATGAAGACCTCGTTCACCGCCGGTCGCGTTCTGCAGGCGGCCGAATAGACCTCAGCCTCCGTTGGCCGCCAGCCAGCGTTCCATCTCCGGCACCCGGTCCTTGATCAGGCCCAACCGGAAGCGAATCGACGACATTGCCTTCTCGACCTCGCCCCTGGCGGAGGCCGGGATGGTGGTGGTGTAGCGGGCCAGTTTTGCCAGCATGGCCGGTTCCCGCGAGGTGGTGGCCAGTTGCGGGAAGAACGACTGGCGCTGGGTTGGTTCAAGGAGAGCCTCGACTTTGGCGCGATTGGCGATGGCGAAGTCGTAGGCGAGGTCCGGGAAGACGCCTGAAACGGCGCCGACAATCCCGGGGGCCTCCGTGGGGCTGGGTTCGCCGCTCAGCGCCAGTGTCAGGGTCTTCTGGGCCAGGGCGCGGTCCTGACTGGACCCGAGATAGCCATAGAGCCGGGCACGGTCGGAGATATCCTTTGAGGCTAGCGCCATCTGATGCAGCTTTTCCCAGGTCGCCGGGTCGGCCGTGCTGGCGACAATGGCCAGCACCGTGCGTCGGCCGGCGCCGACGAGGGTGGAGGGGTCCTTCTGGTAGAGATCAAACCGGCGTCGGGCCTCGGCGATGGTGGCGGTGTCGCCTAGATTCGCCAGCGTGGTCAGCACCGAGCGGCGCAGGATGGCGTCGTTGTCGGCCTCGCCGGCCTTGGCGTCCCAGCCCAGACGCGCCGCTATGGGAGCGACGCGGCTGAGCACGAAGGCGCGATAGGCGGCGCGGGTCGGGCGACCGTCGAAGATCCAGTCGATGGCCCCCAACTGATCCGACAGGGTCTGCAGGACGATGGGTTCGCCCGTGGCGGGCGCGTTCTTCGCCAGCGCCAGGAAGTCGCTCATGGGCACGATGCCGATCTCACCCAGGGCGCGGCTGTCGTACAGCAGGCCCAGCTGGTCGCTGGGTTGAAGCTCGGAGAACTTCGGGGCGAGCAGCTTCCACAGGCCCGCCGAATAGGCGGTGCGGAAGTAGCTGGTCTGCCCGGCATTGACGATGGCGGGGGCCGCCAGCGGCACGGTTTTGGGCGTGCCCGCGCTGACCACGGCCTGAGCCTCACCGTTCGGGCCCTGGACGTTGACCGGGGTCCGCCAGGTGCGCGGCGTCCGTTGGGTGGCGTCGGCGCCGACCCGCTCCTGGGTCAGGGCAATGCCGCCTGCAACCCCCTTGGCCCGGATCAACGGCACACCTGCCTGAAGGGTAAAGTCGTGGGCGATGTCGGTGATCTTCTTGGTGGGCGAAGCCTTGTCCAGCTCGGCCCAGAGGTCGTTGGACACCGTGTTTCCGTAGGCATGCTTCTTCATGTAGCCTCGCACACCCGCCCGGAAGGCGTCCTCGCCGACATAGGATTCCAGCATGCGGATGACCGCCTGGCCCTTCTGGTAGGTGATCGCATCGAAGGCGCTGGCTGCGGCGAAGACGTCGGGAATCTCGGTAATGACGGGATGGGTGCCGGAGCGGCTGTCCAGTCGCATGGCGCCCTGCTGACCGGCCTGGGTTCCCAGCCAGATATTCCATTCGGGATGGAAGTGGTCGGTGGACTTGTTCTCCATCCAGGAGGCGAAGCCCTCGTTCAGCCACAGGTCGTCCCACCAGGACATGGTAACCAGATTGCCGAACCACTGGTGGGCGACCTCGTGGGCCACCGTCGTGAAGACTCCCTGCTTGTCGGCCTCGGTGGACAGTTTCGGATCAATCAGCAGGACATAGTCGAAATAGAAGATGGCCCCCCAGTTCTCCATGGCGCCGAAGAACTGGCTTTGGCCCGGGCCGGCCACCAGGTCGAGCTTGGGCAAGGGGTAGGGGGTGTCGAAATAGTCGTTGTAGAAACCCAGCAGCTTGACGGCGGCATCCAGGGCGTAGCGGCCCTTTTCCGCATCGCCCTTGCGCACAATGACCCCGACATCGGTCTTGCCGACCATCTGATGGATGCGTTCAAAGTCGCCCAGGCCGAAGAACAGCAGGTACGAGCTCATCTTGGGGCTGTCCTGGAAGCGGACCGTGCGCTTGCCGGCGGCCGAGACGGTGTCGGAAACGATCGGCATGTTAGAAACGGGCATCTGGCCGACTGGCGCGTCAACCGTCATGGCAAAGACGGCTTTGATCCCGGGCTCGTCCCACATCGGCGCGAACCGGCGGGCATCGGAGTTCTCGAACTGGGTGAACAGGGCGCGTTGCTTGGTGCCGTCCGCGGTTTCGTAGTCGAGCGCGAACAGACCGGATGCCTGCTGATAAATCTTGCCAGTGTAGTCGATGCTCAGGGTGTAGCGACCCGGCGCCAGGGGGCTGGCGAATACAAACGCCGTGGTTTCCTGTTTGTCGTCCCGCACGATCCGCGGCGTGGCGGTCTGGCCGCTGAGGCTGACTTTGCCCAGGGTCAGGTCGGCGGCATTCAGCACGATCCGGTCGGTGGCGCGCACCACCGTCAGGGCGATATCGACGTGACCGGTGAAGCCGAGCTTGGCGGCGTCGGGCGTGATGTGGATGTCATAGCGGTCGGGCCGCACGTTCGTCGGCAACACCACGCGTTGCGCCTTGGCCGCGGGATTGGCGGGCGCCGCCGCCGCAGCGGACGAGCCCAGGGCCAGGAGGGCGGCGGTCAGAAGGACGAGAAGTTTCATGCTCAGGAACTCAGCAACACGGGTTGGAATTTGTGCGCACCATATGGGTGGGGCAACGATCTGCCTAGGGAGGCTTTCGACTGTTCATTTCATCCCCGGCGTTGGCGGGCAGCCGGAGGAACCAGACCATCGAGATCATGGTCACCAGCCCGATGACGATGAAGGCCGGGGAGACGACTGCGACCGTCAGGTGCGTCTCGCCCTGCCACTGCATCAGATAGTGCAGCAGGGTCGCCGCAAGACCGATGCCGATGGACTGAACCAGTTGCTGCATCATCGACGATGTCGTGGCCGCGCGGCTCATCTGGTCGGGATCGATATCGGCATAGGCCATCCCGTTCAGCGCGGTGAACTGCAGCGAGCGGAAGAAACCGCCGACCCCCAGCACGGCCATGATCGCCCATTGTGGCCAGTCCGGGCGGAACAGCGAATAAGCCATGAAGCTGAGGCCGACGATCACCGCATTGACCGACAGGACCGTGCGAAACCCGAACCGGCGCAGGATGGGCGGGGCGGTGGTCTTCATCACCAGCGCGCCCAGCGCCGAGATGAAGGTCATCAGCCCGGCGGAGAACGCTGAAAGCCCGAAGGCCACCTGCAACAGCATGGCCAGCAGGAACGGATTGGCCCCCATGGCGATGCGCATGAACGCCCCGCCCAGCACCGAGGCGCTGAAGGTCTGGTTGCGGAAGATGTTCAGGTCGATGACCGCATGTGGCGTGCGCGCGGCGTGCCATCCGTAGGCGCCGAGACCCGCCAACCCGGCCGCGAACAGTCCCGTCACGGCCAGCGGGCTCAGCTGGTCGCGACCCAGGTTCTCG
>JANNFM010000069.1:0-5485 GCA_031379795.1 Alphaproteobacteria bacterium | reverse complement strand
GGGGCCGTTGGGATTTGTGTGCAACGACTATGCCGTGGCGATCTGGGCGCTGAACCCCATGGACGGGCTGGATTTCGACGACCTGTTCGCCGAGGACATGCTGGGCGATGATCTGGAATCGTGGCTTTCGGAGAGCTTCATGATGAAGCGGGCCTTCAAGGGCTGTGCGATCATCTCCGGGCTGATCGAAAAGCGGTTCCCGGGCCAGGAGCAGAAGACGGGGCGTCAGATCACCTTTTCCACCGACCTGATCTATGACGTGCTGCGTCGGCACCAGCCGGACCACCTGCTGCTGCGCTGCGCGCGGGCGGATGCGGCGACGGGGCTGGTCGATGTGGCGCGACTGGCGGGGATGCTGTCGCGGATCAAGGGGCGGATCTGTCATGCGGCGCTTGAACACCTGTCGCCGTTCTCGGTGCCGATTCTACTGGAGATCGGCAAGGAGCGCTCGCCAGGCGGGGCGTCGGAGATGATCCTGGCCGAAGCCGAGGACGACCTGATCGCCGAGGCCATGCCGTGAACGCCGTGGCTCCTCTGCCCGCCCCCTATGCCTTTGCGGCGAGCGACTGCGGGGGGCTGCGCGTAACTGTGCTCCAGACGTCGGTCGTGATGAGATGTTCCGGCGCTTTGTGGCTGGAGACCGAACGGACGCTGGTGGTGGCCGACCTGCACCTGGAGAAGGGCAGCTCCTATGCCGCGCGCGGCCAGATGTTGCCGCCCTATGACACGCGCGAGACCCTGCGGCGGCTGGACGTCGAGGTTGCCGCGCTGGCCCCGGACACCGTGATCCTGCTGGGTGACACCTTTCATGACCGCCGCAGCGAAGACCGGCTGGCGGGTGACGATGCCGATCAGCTTCGCGCTCTGGCGACGGGCCGCAGACTGATCTGGGTGATCGGCAACCACGATGCCGACGGACCACGGGCGCTGCCGGGCGAGGTGGTGGACGAGACGCAGCTGGCGGGGCTGACGTTCCGCCACGAGCCGCAGCCGGGCTCGCAACCCGGCGAGGTGGCCGGCCATCTGCATCCGGCAGCGCGCGTGAAAGCGCCGCGCGGGACGGTTAGGCGGCGGTGCTTCATCACCGATGGAGAGCGCGTGATCCTGCCAGCCTTCGGAGCCTATGCCGGCGGTCTGAACGTGCGCGACGTGGCGTTCGCGGGGATGTTCATGCGACAACCGCTGGCCGGGGTGCTGGGACCCCAACGCGTCCGGGCCATTGGGTGGCGGCAGTTGGTGGGCGACTAGACCTGATCTCGCTGCGACGTCTCGCAAGACGAGGCCGAGGCTGGCTGCTGCCATTGCGTGCAAGACACGTCAGATTGGTACCGGCGCACGGCCGTTAGGCGTGCAGCGCCTTTTCCAGCGCCAAGGCCAGCGACACACATGAGGTGCCGGTCACGGCTGTCGACAGGATCGGATAGCGCGCGGGCGTGTCGGGCGTCTGGTGATCGAACAGCCACTGGATCAGGAAGGCGGCGATGAATCCGCCCAGAATCCAGGTGTCGTGGGCGTGGCCGCGGGACAGCAGGATCACCCAGGCCGCGAGCGCGCCAAGCGCCGAGAACGCATGACGCTGCCAGCGCGGATCGGGCTCGCGGGTTTCAAGGCCCCAGCGCACGCCTCCAAGGAACGATAGCGTCACGGCACACCACGTCAGCAGAATATTGAGTGAGGTGGCGGCGTACGCCGCCGGTCCATAGCTGTAGACCAGCGCCGCCACGGCAAACGGCGACAGGCCAAGCACGGCAATGGCCCACAACGCAACCGGCGGTGACTCAGACTTCGTCTCGGATTTCACGTCATCCATGAGTATCACTCTCTTCGGAATGCCGCCGAGGCCGCCCAACCTGCCGCCAATGCCAACGCCATGGAGGCCAACCCATAGGACCATGGCCTCACATGCGCCCACACGTAAAGGGCCCGTTCAAGTCCGACCTTTTCGACCGAAAGGGTCCGGGATCGTCTGGCGACTGGACGGCCATCCTGAAACAGCAGGATTTCAGCCCTATAGATCCCCGTGGGCGCCCCCGCCGGCAGCGCAATTTCAGCCCGGAAGAGGCCCTGATCCACGAACCGGACCCCGTGTTCGTCCTCGTCGTAGAGGCCCGCACTTTCCTTCAGCCGAACCACGGCGCGCCGCCAGACATAGTAGTCAGCGCCAAGCTTTGAGACGACAACGTCACGAACACCGTATCGGGTCTCAACGCGCTGTTCTGCGGGCGCGTTGATCGGCAGGTGATCCATCCCGGCGCCGAGTCGTCGCAGGATTCCGAAGTTGGCGATGTCGGCCAGCGGGCGGTTCGAGGCCGCCCGGTAGAACCCAGGTGCGCCGCGAAATACGACCGGGCGACTGTTGAGCCAAAGTCCCGCGACCTTGTGCCGACGGGTTATGCGGACCGGCTGTTCCGGGCCTCGAACCAGCACAACCACGTCACTGGGTCGCTTGCTCGGGTCGAAGACGGCGCCGTAAAGGATGATGCGGGCACCGCTGAAGTTCGAAGACACACGAACGTTGGTGTCCGTCAGCGCCGCAGAAATGGCCGGGGTGGGCGGCAGAGTTGGTGGCAGAGTTGGTGACGCAGCGGCCAGCATCAGGGTGGTCAGCAGGGTCATCCGACCATCCCCGCCATCAGCACAAAGGGCTCGTCCGGGGTCAGGAACAGACCGAGGCCCATCCGCAAGCCAACCAGGAGCACGATCAGCGCCAGGATCGCGCGAAGCTCTTCAGCCCGGAACCGCGACGACGCGCGCGCGCCAAGTTGAGCGCCGACGACCCCGCCAATCAACAGCAGGACGGCCAGGACCACATCCACAGTCTGGTTTCGGCCGGCCTGCAGCACACCGGTCAATGCGGTCGTGATGATGATCTGCATCAGGCTGGTGCCCACGACCATACCCGCCGGCATGCGAAGAACGTAGATCATCGCCGGGACCAGGATGAATCCGCCGCCCACACCCATGATCGCCGATAGCACGCCGACGAATGCGCCCAGCGCCAGGGGCGGGATGACGCTGATGTAGAGGCGCGATCGTGGGAACCGCACCTTCAACGGCAGGCCATAGAGCCAGATTGGTCGCCGGTCCCGATGCGCCGCCGCTGGCTCTCCGCGACGGCGACGCAGGATCGCGCCCAGCGACTCGGTCAGCATCAGGCTGCCGATCACACTCAGGAAGACCAGATAAGACAACGCCACGATCAGGTCGGCCTGCCCCAGCAGGCGCAATACGCGGAATAGCTCAACCCCGACGAAGGCCCCGACCACGCCACCTGCCGCCAGGACGCCGCCCATGCGGAAATCGACTGCCCGGCGCCGACCATAGGCCATGACGCTGGACATGGACGACCCGGCCACATGCAAGGCCATACTGGACACCGCCACCGGCGCGGGAATGCCGAAAAACACCAGCAGCGGCGTCATCAGAAACCCGCCACCGATCCCGAACATGCCAGAGATGAAGCCCACCAGCGCCCCCAGGGCCACAATGAGCGGGGCGTTGACCGCGACTTCGGCGATGGGAAGGTAGATGTCCACCGGTCGCGCCTAGGGGAGGATGGCGCTGAGGTCCAGACCTGGGACCCGGTCCGGGCGCGTCACCGTTGCGCGGCGTATGGCCGAGGCCCGGAACGCTGCTCGCTCATATCGCTTTGATAGGCGGCCAGCGCCGTCCGATAGGTGTCATTCGAAACACCGTCGGCCGGGCCCGTATAATATCCGAGACGGGTCAGGACGAGTTGGGTCTGCCTGACGTTCTGCGACACGGCGACGGCCTTGCGTGGCGCTGTCGGTGCGCGCGCATCAGACCGGACGGCAGCCGGGGTCATGGCCGCCAGAGCGCGACGCGCCTCGGCATCGCCCTTGGCGGCTGCCTGGCCAAACCAGTGGCGGGCCTGGTCCAGATCGCGCCGGACACCGGAGCCACTCTGATAAAGAAGGCCCAGATTGTATTGACTCTCAACGACCCCGCCATCGGCTGCCCTGCGGAACCACTGCGCTGCGTTTGAAAGGTCCTGAGCGCCGCCCTCCCCCCGGAAGTAGAAGACGCCGAGATTATGCATGGCCTGGACATCGCCGTTCTCGGCCGAGAGGCTGATCAGGCGGCGCGCCTCCACCGGATCCCGTGCCAGGCCGGCCTCGCCAAGATCATAGAGCTGAGCCAGGAACAGTTGGGCCTGCGGATGGTCAGCCTCGGCCAGGGCCTTCAAACGTGAGACAGCGCCGGGTTCTCCGGCCTCCACGTCGGCTCGCACCTGTTCGTAGACCGGCGCCGTCAGCGCTGCGGTCGCGCCCGGTGGTGCAAGGTTGCCGGACGCTCGTGCCACCGCGACCCTTGGCGCAGGATCAGCCAAGGCCGCTTCCACCTGACGGGATGGTGCCCCTGGCCCCTGCATCAGCGTGAGGCCCGCCGCGCCGACACTCAGGAAGGCCGCCCCACCGGCGACCATCAGCGCGGTTTGCAGCGTGGTATTCTGCCGCCGCGGCGCAGGTTTCGCCCCGAAGCCCTGGAAGAAGCGCCCGGTCGCCGCGCGGCCCTCGACCCTTGCGCTGACATCGACGTGGCCGGTTGCATTGGCGGCGCGGGCGGCGGCGCGGGCGGCGGCGCGGGCGCGCGCGATAACCTCGCGGGTCGACAACTCCGGCTCGAGCGGGGACGTTTGCACAGGAGCGAACAAGCCCTCGTCCTGGCTATCTTCGAGGGGCGCGAAGGCCTCGGAGGGGTCATCCTCCGGCACGTCCAGGTCCAGCCGCCGCCAGGGTGCGTCAAAGGTTTCGGTGGCTGGGGAGGGGTCAATTTCGGCGCGGGCAAACAGTTCTGCGCCGTAGGGGCTGGAATGGCGCTCCGACGACTTTGCGTCCGCGTGGGCGGTGACTTCGTCCTGTTGATCGGTTGTCGCCGACGCCTCAGGCGCGTGCGGCGGGCCCAGGCGTTCGCGGGCCTCCGCCAGCAGAGCCGCAGTCTGCGGGTCCGACTCCGGCTGTGGTTGCGGGGGGATCGGGCTGTAGTGATCGGCGACTTGCGCGGACGCCGTGCCGACCGGGCCTTCACCCTCGCAGGGCGTGTCGCTCGGGTCGGCGAAAGGGCTGTCGTTTGACCCACCGGCATCCGGGGCCTCAACGCCTGGAGACCGGTCAGCCAGCGTCGCCGTGACCCGTGACAACTCAGCCCCTAGCCGCTCAAACGCCTCGGCCTGCGCATGCTCGCCGCGCGCCAGGCGCAGCTCGACGGCGCCGGCGATCCGGGCGACCTCGGTTCCCACCTGGTCGATGGCGTCGGCGCTGCGTTGATCGACCTCGCCCAGCTTGCGGCTCACGGCTTCCGCCATGGATAGGACCTGACGTCCGATGTCTTCGACGGCCTGGGTCGAGCGGCGCTCAGCCTCACGCACGGTATGCGTCATGGCCGCGAAACGCGCCTCGAACTGCTGGCCTGTCGCCGCTTCAAGCTTCTCGGCGACTTCGGCGCGAACAGCCTCGACACGACG
>JANNFM010000057.1:0-3291 GCA_031379795.1 Alphaproteobacteria bacterium | reverse complement strand
GACCCGACGTGGACGGGGCAGGGGCCCCCCGACGGGGTGGAGGGGGCATCAGCCCGCGCGCCCACCGTCCCTCGACAGCCTACGCCCCGCGTGCCCTAAACCTCGCCCTCCTTCATCGGTGTTGCAAACCTGCTGGGCTTGAAATGGCCCATCGGCGCAGGCTCCCAGGGCGCATCCTCTGGCGTGATCCGCACGACCCGGTTGAGGCGGGGATCGGGGACGAAGGTCACCATCCGCTGCGCGCCGTCCGCGCGCTGTTCGACCCGGTAATGCTTCAGCAGCACCGCCGTGCGCTGCTGCGACCCCCGCGTCTCGGCCGCCGTCTCCAGCGCCACCTCGGCCTCCAGCGGCTTGGTCCGGCCGAACCGGCGCGGCGCCATGAACGACGTCATCCAGCGCAGCTGCGCCAGTTTCACCCGCGTGGCATAGGCATTTTCCGGCGTCACCTCGCAGGCGATGTCCCAGCCCAGGTCGCACATCCGCTCGGCCCGAACCTCGCGCGCCAGCCGGAGCGATGCGGCAAACTCCGGCCGCTCGGCCCGCCACCTGTAAACCACCCCCAGCGACGGCATCTCCGGGTCGGCGCAGACATGGCTCAACGCCTCGCCTGCCGCCACCCGCGCACAGACATCGCGCGCCAGTTGCGGGCACCACAGGGGCTTCTGCCCGCCCAGAAAGTGCCAGCCCGCCGCCGCCCGCGCCCGTTCCAGCGCCTGCGCAAACCTCGGGATGCGTTCGCGCCAGGCCTTGATCGTGCCCCGGTGCGGCATCAGCGGATCGGCGCTGATGGCCCTGAGGCTTTCGCCCGACTCCACCCGCTCGCACACCCGCCGCGCGATCTCCGCCGTGAACCGCACCGACCCCACCGGCCCGCCGCCGCGCCGTTCCACAGGCGACCGCGCGGCCCCCTCCGCCGCGTCCTGCGCCATCTCGTCGGGCAACGGCCCAAACCAGTTGATCGTCACACCGCTATGCCGCTCCGCCCTGAACGGATCCTCAACGTCGTCCATCGCCACGTTCCTTCCACCAGACATGAAAAAGGCCCCGGAGAGCGCCCATGCGCACCTCTGAAGCCAGACACAGACCCTACCGAATTCCCGCGCAAATGTCAAGACAAAACGTGAACAACACGCTCCTCAAGGGCGACGGCTTGGCGCGCGCGGGTCTATTCGCGGCCAGTTGGCCCTGTTTCCCGGCGCTCAGCCGGGGAATAGGATGGGTTCGTGGTCCATCGCACCATTCAGTATGTGGATCACCACCACCCGATCGGTCCCGGCGCGGTAGAAGATCAGGTAATTGCCATGTACCCGGCGCCGGATGCCGCGCGCCTCATATCGTGGAACCAACGGGTAGCTCTCCGGCAGCGTGGCCAGGTCCATGCAGCTGGTGCGCAGCTCCTGGATGAACGTCACTGCTCGCCTCGGATTGTCACGGGCGATATTGTCGCCGATGGCCTCCAGATCGTGCTCGGCCTCAGCCGACAGATAGACGATCATCCCTCGGGTGACGCCATGGCGCGATACTTGTCTTCCAGCCTGTCGAAAACCTCTCCGGCCGGCGTGATGCGACCTTGATCGGCATCCGCCAGGCCCCGGGCAATTGAAAGGTCGAGCGCCGCCAGGCGAGCTTCGCGCTCCTGGACCAGGCGAACACCTTCACGCAAGACTTCGCTCTTGGAATTGTATCGTCCCGACGCCACCAGCGTGGAGACGAAGCCTTCGAGCTGATGACCGAGATCGGCGCTGATCATGTGGGTCCCCTGAAGACGGTCGATTTATGAACTATTATCAAACTATGCGCCGACTTTCCGATTGGCAACCTTCACGACGTCCCCCTCTCAACTTCCTCCCCCGTCCCGCGACAGGCGGTTTCCCGTCGCGAAGGCGACACCTGCTGTCGCCAGCCGCCAATTCGCGCTAGCCATGGATCATGGCGACCGACCGCAAGACCGTGGACTATCTCGTCGAGCAAATGGGCGCGGCCGGGGCTGTGACCGCGAGGCCGATGTTCGGCGAGTACGGCGTCTATTGCGACGGCAAGATGTTCGCGATCATCGCCGACGAGCAGCTCTTCATCAAGCCGACGGTCGGCGGCCGCGCCCTGGCCAGCGACGCCGCGGAGGCCTCCCCCTATCCCGGCGCCAAGCCCCACCTGCTGATCGACGCGGATCGCTGGGAAGACCGCGAGTGGCTGGCGGATCTCGTGCGCGTCACAACGGCCGGACTCCCCGCCCCGAAGCCGCCCAAGACACCAAAATGACCCCCTGGCCTTACCTCCCCCGCGTAGCGGCGGGAGGGGGACCGCCCGCCGAAGAGCGGGGGGTGGAGGGGGCAGGCCGCACGCCCGGCACCCGAAGCGCCACCACCGCCCCGCTGTGGTCGCTCAATCGCGCGCCGTCGGCGGTGCGGCCTTCCCAGGTCGCGACCACCTCTGCGCGCTCGGCATAGGCCGCATCAAACAGGATATGGTCGATGAGGCCCTGTTTGAGCGCACCGGCAGGCACCCGATCAAACGACGTCAAGCAGGCCAGATCTGCCTCTTCCATGGCGCGCGTCAGCAGCCCCCGCCCCCGCGCCGTGCCATAGAGGTGCGGGCCGCCCAGGTTCATGTTGAGATCGCCCGCTACGCATAGCCGTGCGTCCGGGAACGCGTGGCGCAGGTCCCGCGAGGCCGCACCCTGCAGCGGCGTCACCCGGTCCTGTTCCTGCCAGTTGCGCGGCGGCGGGTCCGACGGCGGCTCACCCCGATCACTATGCCATGGCAGCACCGTGCCGAAGACGACCGTACGCCCCAGCGGGGTATCGATCAGGGCCGCCACCGTGCGATTGGCATCCGCGACGGGGATCACCTCCAGGATCGGCAGCCGGCTCCAGATCGAGACCCATCGGCCGCCCGGCCTTGAGCCGTCGCGCGGCGCGGAGTGCGCGCCCCTGAAACCCTCAGGGGCATGGTCGTCGTTGGTTTCGGTCAGCACCCAGATGTCGGCGTCCATCGCGGCCAGCAGCGCGATGCGCCGCGCTTTGGCCGTCACGCCCCTGGCATGGTCCAGGTTCCAGGTCCCGATCCGGAGCTCAGTCCCCATCGCCGCCATACGCCCCGCACCCACCGGGACGCAGACCGCCCCTTAAACCCCATGGTAGATTTCGAGCCTGCCGGGCCAGGCGGGTCAAGGGCGCGTCCGGGGGGCGCGCCGCGCTTTGGGCGGTCTATCCGCGCGGGGGTTTTCGGCGCGCCGCCCCCCGCGTGCGGCCCCACGACAAGTCTATGCATGCCCAATTCGAGGCGGTGGTC
>JANNFM010000016.1:0-4109 GCA_031379795.1 Alphaproteobacteria bacterium | reverse complement strand
GATCGAGCCGGCCGAGCTGGTGTTGGCGTAGGTGTCGAGGATGATGACGTTCTCTTCCGGCGTCGGGTCGCGGCCCAGCACCCGGCGACCGATCATCTCGTTCATGTTGATGTTGGCCTGGTGCAGCCACAGGCGCTTGAGGCCCGTCGGATCGATGCCCAGGTCGGCGGCGTGAGTGATGATCATCTCGCTGACCATCGGCACCACCTCGCGGAACACCTTGCGGCCCTCCTGGACGAACAGCTTGTCTTTCGCGCCTTGCCCTTCCGGCGCCGCGCGGTTCAGGAAGCCGAAATTGTTGCGGATGTTGTTGGAGAACTGGGTCTTCAGCCGCGTGCCCAGGATATCCCAGCCGCCGATGGCTTGATCTTTCGCCTCGACGATCACCGCCGTCGCCACATCGCCGAAGATGAAGTGGCTGTCGCGGTCACGGAAGTTCAGGTGCCCGGAACAGATCTCCGGATTGACCATCAGCACGGCGCGGGCCGAGCCTGAGGCCACGAAGTCTGCGGCAGTCTTGATGCCGAAGGTGGCGGACGAGCAGGCCACATTCATATCGAAGGCGAACCCCTCGATCCCCAGCGCCTGCTGCACCTCGATGGCCATGGCCGGATAGGCCCGCTGCATGTTCGACGCCGCGCAGATCACCGCGCCGATTTCGGACACCGGCTTGCCCCAGCGGGCGATGGCTTCACGCGCCGCCTCGACCGCCATTTCGGCCAGCACCGAGATCTCGTCGTTGGAGCGTTCAGGGATGTTGGGGGCCATCCGTTCCGGATCAATCAGTCCGGACTTGTCGATCACGAACCGCGACTTGATCCCCGAGGCCTTCTCGATGAACTCGGCGGAGGAGGGGATCAGCGCCTGCACCTCGCCGGCTTCGATCTCGGCGGCGTGGCCCGCGTTGAAGCGCTCGACGTAGGTGTTGTAGGTCTCGACCAACTCGGCGTTGGAAAGACTCTGCGGCGGCGTGTAGAGCCCCGTGGCAGCGATCACCGCGTTGATCATGAGACTCCTCCAGATTCCGGGCGACTGATAGCACGACCATCGCAGCCGTCACCGTCAGAGTCGCGATCCGGCTTTTCCTTGACCCAAAGCCGAGCCCCCCTCAGGTTCGAACCCGTCGGATTGGGGGATCACATTTGGACAAGGCCTACTTCATTCAGCTGGCGGCTTCGCTCGCGGCGGTCGCGCTGCTGGTCGGGCTCGCGGCCTGGGCCAATATTGCAAAGCCTGCAGGCCCACTGGATGTGGAGCGGGTGCGCGCGATCCTGGCCACCGAGTTTCCCGGACGACAGGTCGATGCAATCTGGGTGGCGACCGACGGCGCCGGCGCTCTGGCGCGGTCCGGTGGGCTGGCCCTGGTGCTCTGTCAGGTCGGCGACGGATTCGCGGCCCGCCAGATCCCCTGGGCCCAGGCGGTTTCGTCCAGCTTCAGGGATGGCCGGCTGAGAATCGACCTCGCCGACATTGCCGCGCCCGTGGCGACCATCGCCTTGCCGTCATGGCCGCCGAAAGACCTTGCCGCATGAAGACGTTCGACCCGGTCACTCTGGCGACGCCGATCTTCATCCTGACGATCATTCTGGAAATCCTGCTGGCGCGCTTCGGCAAGGCCAAGGTGAACTATGAGACCCGGGATACGGCTGTGTCGCTGGGCATGGGCCTGTTCTCGGGCGTGGCGGGGCTTCTGACGGCCGGCGTGGCCGCGGCTGCGATGCTCTGGGCCTACCAGTATCGCCTGTTCGAAATTTCCATGGCGGCGGTCTGGGCCTGGGGCGCGTTGTTCCTGCTGGAAGACCTTGTCTACTACTGGTTCCACCGCATCAGCCATGAGCGGCGGTTCTGGTGGGCGGCCCACGTCAATCACCACACCTCCCAGCACTACAACCTCTCGACGGCGCTCCGGCAGACCTGGACCGGCGGCCTCGCCGGGACCTGGGCGCTGTGGCTGCCGCTGGCGTTCCTGGGCTTTCCGCCGGCGATGATCCTGATCCAGAAGGGCGTCAGTCTCGTCTATCAGTACTGGATCCACACCGAGGCCATCCGCCGGATGCCCAGATGGTTTGAGGCCGTGTTCAACACCCCCTCGCATCACCGGGTGCATCACGCCCGCAACCCGCGCTACCTCGACAGCAACTACGCGGGCATCCTGATCATCTGGGACAAGCTGTTCGGCACCTTTCAGCCCGAGCTCGACGAAGAGCCCTGCCGATACGGGATCGTCAAAAACCTGGCGACCTTCAACATTCTGCGCGTCGCATTTCATGAGTGGATCGGCATGGTGGCCGACGTCGTACGCTATCCCCGGCATGCCCTGGGCTATGTGTTCGGACGTCCGGGCTGGAGCCACGACGGCAGCCGCGATACCAGCGCAACGCTGAAGGCGGCGTGGGCCCGTTCGCGGGAAGCAGACCGAACCTAAACGAAACCCGACGCCATCGCTTGAACCGCCGCTGCGGTATCCGCATTGGCCGGAAAAAACGTCTCCAGCGTCAGCTCCGAGAGCACCACTTCTGTTGCGGTGCCAAAGACGGTCGTGGTCGCCAGAAACGACAGTAATTTGTCGCCTACGTGGATATCCAGCGGCATCGCGATGCCGTCCAGCGGCGCAGAGCGCGAGGGCCGCATCGCGGACTTTGCGGTTGGATAGGTGCGCAGTTCGGCCAACAGCGCGGCCAGTCCGGCATCTGCCGTGATGTCGATCTCGCGGCGCAAGCGCTCCAGAATATAGGTCCGCCAGGCGTCAAGATTGACAATCCTTGGCGCCATGCCGCGCGGGTGAAGCGCCAGTCGCAGGACATTGACCGTCCCGCCCAGCAGCGCCGGATCGGCGCCTGCCATCAAGGGCGCCACGGCGCGATTGGCCGCGACCAGATTCCAGCCCCGATCTACCGCCAACGCGGGGAAGGGTTCGTGGCCGGTCAGGATCAGGTCCACCGCCTGCCGCGCAGCCGCCAGCGCCGGGTGGTCCAGGCCGCGCTGCGGAAACACCGGCGCAAACCCGGCCACCATCAGCAGGGTGTTGCGCTCCCTAAGCGGCACTTCCAGGCGTTCAGCCAGGCGCAGCACCATGTCGCGGCTGGGCTGTGCACGCCCGGTCTCCATGAAACTCAGATGCCGCGTCGAGATGTCGGCTTCGAGGGCCAGGTCGAGTTGGCTGAGGTGGCGTCGCTGTCGCCATGTGCGCAGGTGGTCGCCGACGGTGCTGGCGGGTTGGCTCATGCCCAAACCTAAGCCGAGGTGGGAGCGCAATCCATAACCTTCGAGGTAATATTATTCCCGCAGAAGCGGCTGGCTTTACCTCTTGCCTCCCGCCGCTTCGCGGGGGAGGTCGGATCAATCCCGCAATAACGGCAGGCTCAGCCCGGAAACAGGCCGTGCGCCGAGGATTTCGCGTCGGAACCGGAACAGCTCGGCCGGGCGACCTCCCGTCTCGGCATCCAGGCGTCCCAACCCCTCAACCAGTTCCGCGCGTTCCAGGGCACGGCGGAAGTTCTGCTTGTGCAAGGGAACTCCGGCGATGGCTTCCACCGTCCGCTGCAGGGCCGATAGCGTAAAGGCGTCCGGCATCAGTTCGAACACCACGGGCCGGTACTTCAACTTGCCACGCAGCCGACCTAGCGCCGTGGCCAGGATGCGCCGGTGGTCGGAGATCATAGCCTCGCCGACCGCCGCGATCAGCGACGCGGGGCGGGAAGGGGCCGTTTCGCCCCGGTCGCGGGCAGCCTCCTGGACGAGACCCGCCTCATAGAGCAGTTCATAGCGCTCCAGCACGCGCTCCTCATTCCAGGGGGCGTCGTCCAGGGCGAACAGCAGTCGCGCCCTTGCGAGACGCTGGGCGTCGCCGCCGCTCCAGGTGCGCAGTGCGAGCTCGATGGGCCCCAGCGCCGGGGGCTGGCCTGTCCGCCAGTCCTCCCAAGGGAAGATGCGCGACCAGGGTCGCCACTCGCTGCCGGCGAAGTGGGTGTCAACGGCGGCGGGGGCCAGCGCCAGATAACCGATGGAGATCACCCGCGCCGCAGCGTCCCCGTCGCCCAGATCGGCCAGCGGCGCGTCACGTCCCTTGTCGCCGAAGGTATAGAGCTGTTCGACATAGCCCAGATCGA
>JANNFM010000015.1:0-4846 GCA_031379795.1 Alphaproteobacteria bacterium | reverse complement strand
CATCGGGCTCATGTTGCGCAGCTTCTTCAGCTCGGCATCTGCCTTGGTGCGGGCTTCCTTGGAGAATTTGGTCTTCTTGATCCGCTTTTCGAGCTCCATCAGCTCGTCGCGCTGGTCGTCCTGTTCGCCCAGTTCGCGCTGGATCGCCTTCATCTGCTCGTTCAGGTAATATTCGCGCTGGGTCTTCTCCATCTGCCGCTTCACGCGGTTGCGGATTTTCTTTTCGGTCTGCATGACCGAGATCTCGCCCTCCATCAGGGCGTAGACCTTCTCCAGCCGCTTCACGATGTTGAAGATTTCCAGCAGCTGCTGCTTCTCGGCGATCTTGACCGAGAGGTGCCCGGCGATGCGGTCGGCCAGTTCGCTGGGGTTATCGATCTGCGGGATCGCAGCCAGCGCCTCGGGCGGCACCTTCTTGTTCAGCTTCACGTAGTTTTCGAACTGCTCGATCACCGCGCGGCTCAGGGCTTCAGCTTCGGGCGAACCGACGCCATCCTCCTGGACCATGGCGATCTCGGCTTCGTAGAACTCACCCGATGAGGTGAACCGCGTCACGCCTGCCCGCGCCTTGCCCTCGACCAGCACCTTGACGGTGCCGTCCGGCAGTTTCAGGAGCTGCAGGATAGTGGCCACCACGCCGACGTCATAGATCGCATTCGGCGACGGATCGTCGTCGTCCTTGTCCTTCTGGGTGACCAGCAGGATCTGCTTGCCCTCGGCGCGCATGGCTTCTTCCAGCGCGCGCACGGACTTCTCCCGCCCGACAAACAGCGGCACGGGCTGGTGAGGAAACACAACGATGTCCCGCAACGGCAGGATCGGCAGGATCTTGGTATCTGACATAACGCTTCTCAAAACTCCTGGCCGGCCCGGAAACGCGAGCCTGGCTTGGAAACCACGGTCGCTCAAACGATACGCTTGAGTCGGACAAACCGAGGCAGCCTGTTGAACGTCTATGTGGACGGTTTTGCGCGCCGTTCAAGTTTGAGGCGGTCCAGGCGCGACGTTCGGCCGCTTTTCCAGGTGGAAAACTATGCATGAGCCTCAGTTTCTGGCGTTGAGCTCAATCAGGACGCCATTGAGGTCCGTCACAAAGATTTGCCGGACCTTGGCCCCTGGAACGCCCAGCTCATAGAACTTGAGGCCCGTCTGCACGACCCGACGGCGGGCTTCGTCGTAGTCAGAGATCGCAAAGGCAAAGTGGTCCAGCGCCGACGCATCGGAAGGACCCAAGGGCGACGCAATCTCGATCAGGTGCACGACGTCCTTGCCGTTCGCGTAGAGCCAGGCCCCCGGAAACGGAAACGGCGGCCGCGCGCCGTCTGTCAGGCCCAGCACGTCGATGAAGAACGCGCGCGTACCCGCCAGGTCGGCGGTACGGATGTTGACGTGGTCGAGGTCTTTGACGAGTTGCATATGTTCAGCTTACGCCCATATCTTCGTTTGCTTAGCGCCGACCAACATTACCTTTAGCGAGCGCCTTGGCAGCCCACCAAGGCAGGGGAACCTGCACGCCGTGATCGTCGTACTCGGGCTCAAACCATAGCAAGCCGAGAGCGCCCCCGTGTACAACTTCTCCAAGCACTTGAAGACTTGCGCGCCCGTGGTCGTCACGATGTGAATTGTCAAAAAGCACACTTCGATCAGAGGCCTGCATGGCGTCAGGCAACAGCGCCATAGTTCGATCATAGCGACTGAAGATGAGTTCTATCGGGACGTCATGGCCACCCTGGGCCACACGCATGGCGACGCGATCCACATTGATCCGGGGATCGTCTACAGCCACAAAAAATAGAATGACATAATAGCCTAGTTCTTTGGCTTGTTTGAGCAATTCCACCTTCGAAGGATGAGACATGACCGTTTCGAAGGCGAAGTTCACGCCCCTGGCCATACATGACTGGCGTGCAATTTCGGCCAATCGTTGAGCTTCTCGGGACGTTTGGACCGGGTCGCCGTCTAACGTCCCCGCGATGTCATCCGCATTGATGTATTCGCCCAGATCGAAACCGGAGGTCTGCAAATGACGCGTCAGGGTCGTTTTCCCTGATCCATTCGGACCCGCAATCATGACAAGAACAGGCTGGACCAAGCCTCACCTAGGCTCGTTTGCGAGCCCGTGCCGCATCATCTTCACGAAGCGACTCCAGCGTCGTGACCTTCAGGCCGGCTGCAATGGCACGCTTGGTAGCGTCATGACCGGCGGCTCTGGCAGCCGCAGACAACTCGCCCAGCGTCACGTCCCGGATGGATTTTGGCGTAGCCGACGTCACGCCGCCCCGCCCTTGTCGCGACGCTCGGCGTAGATGATGAGCGGCTGGGCGCGGCCTTCGATGACCTCGGCGTTGACCACGACTTCCTCGACACCTTCGTAGGTGGGCAGCTCGTACATCGTCTCCAGCAGCACGCCTTCCAGGATCGAGCGGAGGCCGCGTGCGCCGGTTTTGCGCAGGATGGCCTTGCGGGCCACGGCATTCAGCGCATCGTCGGTGAAGGTGAGCCCCACGTTCTCCATGTCGAACAGGCGCTGATACTGCTTCACGAAGGCGTTCTTGGGCTCGGTGAGGATCGTCACCAAGGCCTTCTCGTCGAGGTCATCAAGGGTCGCGATGACCGGCAAGCGACCCACAAACTCCGGGATCAGGCCGAAGCGCAGCAGGTCGTCCGGCTCCACCTGGCGGAAAATCTGGCCCGTGCGGCGCTCATCAGGATCGGCGACCTTCGCCCCGAAGCCCACTGAGGTGCCCTGCCCGCGCGCGGAGATGATCTTTTCAAGGCCGGAGAAGGCCCCGCCGCAGATGAACAGGATGTTGGTGGTGTCGACCTGCAGGAATTCCTGCTGAGGGTGCTTGCGACCGCCCTGCGGCGGCACGGAGGCGACCGTGCCCTCCATGATCTTGAGCAGGGCCTGCTGGACGCCTTCGCCCGACACGTCGCGGGTGATCGAGGGGTTGTCAGACTTGCGGCTGATCTTGTCGACCTCGTCGATGTAGACGATGCCGCGCTGGGCGCGTTCGACGTTGTAGTCCGCCGACTGCAGCAGCTTCAGGATGATATTCTCAACGTCCTCGCCGACGTAGCCGGCTTCGGTCAGGGTCGTCGCATCGGCGACGGTGAACGGCACGTCGATAATCCGGGCCAGCGTCTGGGCCAACAGGGTCTTGCCGGTGCCCGTGGGGCCGATCAGCAGGATGTTGGCCTTGCCCAGTTCGACGTCGTTGTTCTTCGTCGCATGGTTCAGGCGCTTGTAGTGATTGTGCACCGCAACGGCGAGCACCTTCTTGGCGTGATCCTGCCCGACCACGTAGTCGTCGAGGACCTCGCGGATTTCCTTGGGCGTAGGCACGCCGTCCTTCGACTTGACGAAGGAAATCTTGTGCTCTTCGCGGATGATATCCATGCACAGTTCGACGCATTCATCACAGATGAACACGGTCGGTCCCGCAATCAGCTTGCGGACTTCGTGCTGGCTCTTGCCGCAGAAAGAGCAGTAGAGCGTGCTCTTCGAATCTCCGCCGGCCGCCTTGGTCATGGTCTCATCTCACTCTCTCGACGAAGTCGGCCGGTGGTCTGGCGAACTCCGCGTCCGGACGCCTGCGCCCTGACACTGCAGTTTACGCGTCGCGGATTGTCCAAGTCCTGACACTCCCCGATCCGCGCTTGGATCACAAGTCTTCGCTCACCGAACTAACAAAGTGAAGCGAGTCGCCAGAAACATAGGCGTCCCGCCTTTCCAAATGGGAAACGCCAACCGATGGCACAAGACAATCACGCTGCAGGCGACCCCATTGTCGCCTTCGACTTTGACGGCACGCTCACCACGAAAGATAGTTTCACCGCATTTCTGAAATGGCGCACGCCTGCGGGACGCTGGGCGTTGGGTGGCGTGCGTCTGATCCCCGCTGCCTGCAGATACCTGTTCCACCGCGACCGGGGTCGAATCAAGCAAGCCGCCGTCAGGGAGTATCTCAAGGGCGTGACCCGCGAACGGCTCGAGGCCGATGCCCGGAACTTTGCCGAACACCACTCCCGCAGCCTCCTGCGCCCCGACGCCGTGATGGCCTGGAAGCGCTGGCGCGACGAGACCGTTCGGCTGATCATCGTAACGGCGTCTCCTGAGCTGGTGGTCGCCCCCTTCGCCCGGGGTCTGGGTGCCGATGGTCTCATCGGAACGGAACTCGAGTTCGACGACCAGAACCGCGCGACCGGAGCCTTTGCCTCGCCCAACTGCCGGGGACCTGAAAAGGTCGTGCGCATGATCAAGGCCTATGGCCCAGGCCTTCAGATCCGGGCGGCCTACGGCGATACCGACGGCGACACCGAAATGCTGGCGACGGCGCAGGAACCCTACTACCGCGTCTTCACAGGTCGGCCATGACGCACGCCGACGCCACCGCGATGGATCAACCGGAGCCCCTGCTTGAAGCCTTGCGCGCCCTGCCCGGCACGCAGGAACGCAAGCGCGGCGTCTTCTACCGCAAGAGCCGGGCGTTCCTGCACTTCCACGAGGATCCCAAAGGCCTGTTCGCTGACCTCCGTGATGCAGTGGGCGATGATTTCGAGCGCATCGAGGTCACCGGCGACGCCGGCCGATCCCGGCGGCTGGACACCGTCAAGTCGAGGCTGTCGGCCTGAGCCCGCCTCGGATCCAGCGCTACGCCTCGTCGTCCTCGCGGCGCTCCCAGACCTTGTCGACCAGACCCCAGTCGCGGGCCTCCTCGGCGGTCATGAAGTGATCGCGATCCAGAGTCTCCTCAACCACCTCAATGGGCTGGCCCGTGTGCTTGGCGTAGATCTCGTTCAGGCGGCGCTTGGTTTTGACGATGTCTTCGGCGTGGCGCCGAAT
>JANNFM010000625.1:0-6071 GCA_031379795.1 Alphaproteobacteria bacterium | reverse complement strand
ACGCGCTGAAGACATCGCCGATGTAAATCGTCGATTCAGCGCTAGCCTGGGTCTGGTTCGCGGCGTGGGTGCATTTTTCAACGGTTACTTTGGCCACGGTGGTTGGCGCGAGGGTGTCGTGGGATTTCTGACAGCCACCTTGTCGGCTCTCTACCCGGTACTTTCACAAATGCGGGCTGGGCAGATCGCCCAAGCCCGGATGATCGCGCAGGCCTTGGCCACCGAGGTGCCGCCACCAACCCGTCTGCGTCAGGCTGCCCGGCGCTGACGCTTAAGTTAGGCGCAACTGAATTCCCTGTAGGGATCGGTAGGACGCACATGGCGGTGTCCATTTGCGAGGTTCAATTTTGGCGATCCTGGTCACCGGTTCGGCCGGCTTCATAGGTTTTCACCTGTCCCGGCGGCTGCTGGAAAGCGGTGAAACCGTCGTCGGCATCGACAATCTCAACACCTACTATGACCCGACATTGAAAGCCGCACGGCTGGCGATCCTGGAGACCCACGCCGCCTATCGCCATGCAAGGATTGACCTCGCCGACCGCGAAACGGTGGCCGGCCTGTTCGCCGAAGTGCAGCCCACGGTCGTCGTCAACCTCGCCGCCCAGGCGGGCGTGCGCTACAGCCTCGAAGCGCCCGAGGTCTATGTGGACTCCAATGTCGTGGGTTTTCTAAACATCCTGGAGGGCTGTCGTACGACCGGTCCGAAGCACCTGATCTATGCTTCCACGAGTTCGGTTTACGGTGCCAACGCCAAGCTGCCGTTCAGCGTGCATGACCACGCTGCGCACCCGATCACCCTCTACGCTGCGACCAAACTCGCCAATGAATCCATGGCTCATTCCTACGCGCACCTGTTTGGTGTGCCGTGCACCGGCTTTCGCTTCTTCACCGTCTATGGTCCATGGGGTCGCCCGGACATGGCGTTGTTCAAGTTCACCGACGCCATCCTCAAGGGAGAGCCGATTGACGTCTATGGCCACGGCAAGATGCAGCGCGACTTCACCTATGTGGACGACATCGTCGATGGCCTGGTCGCCGCGATCAGCCGCCCTCCCGTGGCCAATCCGGCCTGGGACGCGGTCAACCCTGACCCTGCCACCGGCGCCGCGCCCTGGCGTATACTCAACCTCGGGGCCAGCCGCCGTGTGGAGTTGATGCACTATATCGAGGTGCTGGAGGCAAAGCTGGGGGTGAAGGCCAAACTGAATCTGCTACCCATGCAGCCCGGTGACGTGACCCGCACCGAAGCCGACACCGCGACCACGCAGGCCGTGCTGGACTACAGCCCCGGCACCACCGTCGAGGTTGGCGTGGGCCGGTTTGTGGATTGGTATCGCGAGTATTTTGCCGTCTAGACCGGCCGCTCAATAGACGCCGAGGGTTTGGAGAACCAGACGGGCCCAGCCTCTGTCATATGGAAACAATCCTCCAGCCGCACGCCGAATTCACCTGGCAGATAGAGCCCGGGTTCATTGGAGAAGCACATGCCCGGCGCCAGGGCTGTGGTCTCGCCCCGGACCAGATTGATCGGCTCATGGCCATCCAGGCCGATACTATGTCCGGTGCGGTGTGAGAGTCCTGGCAGCCTGTAGTCGGGACCATATCCAAGGGTGCCGTAATAGCGTCTGACGGCATCATCGACCGCACCGGCGGCGGTGCCGACTCGCGCAGCCTCAAACGCAATCTCCTGGCCCCGCTTCACCTCGCTCCAGACTTTTTGCTGTTTGGGAGAGGGTGCGCCAAAGACGAACGTCCGCGAAATATCCGACTGATACCCCGCGACATTGCAACCACAGTCCATAAGCACCACCTCGCCGTCCCGGACGATCTGGGGCTTGCCCGAGCCATGCGGATAGGCCGCCGCCTCGCCCAGCAGGACCAGCGAAAATTCTGGCGTTCCACCCAGTGCCACTGTCGCGCTATCCATCATGGTGCCGATGTCACCCGGCCGCATGCCGGCGGCGATGCGCGGAATGGTCTCGCGGTATGCGGCGATGGTGATGTCCGAGGCCTGTTGCATAAGAGCGATCTCGGCGGCCGACTTGATCATCCTGCAGCCGCGAACCACCGGCGCGCCGTTCCCCAAGGTCACGCCCGGCAGCGCCTTTTGCAGTCCGTCGACTATGAAGAAGCGATTGGTATCCTCGATGCCGACCACCCCGGAGGCCAGCTTTCGATCCTTCAGCCATCCGGCGACCAGCGCCAGCGGGTTCTCATGCTCCTGCCAGGTCCGCACCTGCGCGGGCACGGCAAGACTCTCCCGCACGGACGGTTCCTCAAAAAAGGGCGTCACAACACCGATCTCGCCCTCAACGGGCAGGATCGCGCAGGTCACGCGTTCACTGCGGCTCCAGCGTATGCCGGTGAAATAGAACAGGCTGGAACCTGGCTCGATCAACAGGGCCGAAAACCCCAACCGGCGCATCAACACTTGCGCCTTTGCGATCCGGATCAAACGCTCCTCGGCTGTGATCCGCGCGGGCGGGGTCGCCGCACCCGCCCAACTGGCGAACGGCACGGCGGAGCCAAGAAATCCCGAGGCACCCAGCGCCATTAACTTGCGTCGATCCATGCAAGCAGGGTCGCCCGCTTCCACCCCGGGCTCAACCCCTGACCGGAGCTACTTGCCCATTGGGGCCTTGGCCGCCTGCACTTCGATCTCGGCATACATTCCCGGACGCACCAGCGCGGCCACTTGAGAGGTGATCCGCGCCGGCTTGTTCTTCAGCGGCCCGTAGAACTGATTGTAGCCTTCCATCATGCCGGCGAAATCCATTCCGCCGCCCTTGGCCGGATCCCCGACCAGAAGGACCCGCATCATCACCGAATCCCCGAGGCCGTAACCCTGCCCCTTCATGATCGCTTCTATCTTGGTGAGCACGCTGATCGTCTGGGTCTTGGTGTCGCCATAGGGCGTCGCGGCCGGTGCCCCCGGCACAACGTCGGGCGTAATCCCGCTGACATAGAGCATCTCCGATCCAGCCGGAACTTTCACGGCCTGCGAGATGAACCCGCTGCTGGGATTGACGTGGACATTCTGCGCCTGGACCGCACCCGAGGCGGAAGCAGCCAGGACGACGACGGAAAGGAGTAGCTTACGCATAGGTGATCCTCTGGCTGGATGGGCGACAGTTCGCAGTCGATAACGTCAGCTATGCCCTGCGTCCCGGCGGCTGCGAACAGGGTTCGCACGGTTGGGGATCTACCAGCGTTTGCGTTCGTCTTATGAGGCACCTCACGCATCACGGCGCCCGCGAATTAGACAGCACCCGTCTGCACGCGGGCTTTCGCGCGCACAAACGCCCGCCGCTGGATACGTCCTCGATGAAAACGGCGGATATATCTCCGGACCTTCACCGCGACTTCTGATGAATTTGTCCAGTTCGTCGAATATTCCAATCTGTCAAAATATCTCAGGAGTTTTGTTTTTCACCGATAGATGATGAATTCATCATCATTCAACTGCACGGAACACCCCACTTATTGATAAGCGTTGACGGTGATACTCACCTCCCAACTCATCTGATCCTAGGCAGTCGAAAAGGCGCACATCGGGGAACGCATTGAGGGGCCCATCAACGTGATCGAGGGGTCCAATATGAAACGACTATTCACGGGCGTTAGCGCCCTGGTTCTGGGCGCGGCCATGGCGGGCGGCGTTCATGCGGCAGACGCCGACGCCGAAGCGGCAGCTGACGTTGAAGCGGTCATTGTGACCGGCACCCGGACAACCGGCCTTCGCGCCGTCGACAGTCCTGCACCCATCACGGTTCTGGATTCCACGGCCCTGAACAGGGTTGGTCAGACCGACCTGATCCAGGCCATTGCCCAGAATGTGCCTTCGTTCAACGCCCAGGCGTTCGGCGGCGACACCGCCAACCTGACGCTATCGGCCAAACTCAGGGGCCTCAGTCCCAACCATGCTCTGGTGTTGATCAATGGCAAGCGCCGACACGGGACGGCCAACCTCGCCGTCCTGGGCGGGGCATTCCAGGGCGGTGCCTCTGCCGACCTGAACTTTGTAAGCCTGGGCTCGGTGGCCCGCGTCGAAGTTCTTCAGGAAGGCGCCGCGGCGCAGTACGGTTCGGACGCCATCGCCGGCGTCATCAACATCATTCTCAAGGAGGACGACTCAGGCGGCGGCATTACAGCCAGCGTCGGCGAACACTATAACGCAGGCGGCAAAACAGCCGACCTGACCTTGAACCTCGGCCTCTCGCCGGTTGAGAATTCGTTCCTCAATCTGACCTACCAGACGCGGTATCACGACTACACATTTGTCGGCGATGTGGACCCCCGGGTCACCAACACCCCGTTCAATATCAATTCGACATCAAGATTGTCGCGCTATCCACAAATTGCCGGTCTTGACGACTTTCCCTACGTGAACCGGATCACCGGCGACGCGGAGTACCGCCTCAACATCGGTGGCTACAACTTCGGCATCGATGTGGGCGAAGTGAGACTCTACAGCTTCGGCACGTATGGCGACAAATACGCCTCGGGCATTCAGAACTATCGCGTGCCGAACCTGGTCGTGGGTCGTGATGGCTCCATACCGCGCCCCTTCGGCTTCAGCCCCCGGATCGTCGTCCAGGAAACGGACTATGCGGCGACGGTCGGCTTCAAAGGCGCCATGGCCAGCGGCTGGAACTATGATGTCGCGACCACCTACGGCAAGGACGAGGTCAGCCTCTACAACAAGGACTCGTTTAATCGCTCACTCTACATCGACACATCCACTCTAACGACCCCGGGCTTCTCACCGGCGGACTTCTACAACGGTGCCTTCATCTTCTCGCAGTGGACGTCGCAGATCGACCTCGGCAGAGAACTCGACGTCGGCTTCGCCGAGCCGCTCAATCTTGCGATCGGCGGCGAGTACCGCCGCGAGTCCTACGAAATCAAGGCCGGCGACCCCGGTTCGTACTACAAGGAAGGCGTTCAGGCTTATCCGGGCTTCGAGCCGACAGACGCGAGCAAGAGCACGCGCCGCAGCTACGCATTTTATGGCAACGTCGCCTTCTCGCCGACTGAGCCCATGAAGTTGGACCTTGCAGCCCGCTACGAGCACTTCAGTGACTTCGGCGACACGTTCATCGTCAAGGCCACCGGTCGCTACGACTTCAACGAGATGTTCGCCATCCGGACCACGGCCAGCACCGGCTTCCGGGCCCCGACCCTGGCCGAGGGCAACTACTCCGCCACGAACGTTTCGCCGACCTCGGCCTTTGTGCAGCTTCCGCCAAACTCGGCCGCCGCCGCGCTGGTCGGCGTCAACGGGCTCGATCCCGAAAAGTCGCGCAACTATAGCATCGGATTCGTCGCCAAGCCGGGCGTGGGCATCACCGCCACCCTTGACATCTACCAGATCACGATCAAGGACCGGGTCGTCGGCTCCGCAACCCTGTTCGGTTCCGGCGGCACGATCAACCTGCCGGCCGTCCGCGCGGCGATCCTGGCCAGCGGCAGTGTGCTTGATCCCACCGTCACCCAGACCGGCATCAACATCTTCACGAACGGCCTGGACACCCGCACCCGGGGCGCAGACCTCGTCGTCACGACCCGCACGGATCTCGAAGACTGGGGTAGCGTTCAGTGGTCTTTGACCGGCAACTGGTCCGACACCAAGGTTACAAATTTCGTCACGCCACCAACCCAGCTGCAGGGCGCTTCTTTGTTCGACCGCACGTCCGTCGGATTTCTGGAAACCAGCACGCCCAAGTACCGGGCCGTGCTGGGCGCGCTGTGGACCTGGAACAAGCTGAGCGTAAATGTGAAAGAAAGCCTCTATGGCCCGGCTTCAATCCTGAACAACCGCCTGGGCTGCCCGCTGTCGCTTCCAGCATCAAACTGCTTCAAGCTCAATATCGGAACCTCGTTCACCACAGACCTCGAGATCGGCTACAAGATTTTCGAGTCGGTGAAGGTCACGATCGGCGCGAACAACCTGTTCAACAAATTCCCGGACAAGCTCAACCAAGCTTATCGGGATACCTTCCTGGCGGCCAACGCCAACGGCTTTGTCACCCAGTATCCGACCTTCTCGGCCTATGGGATCAACGGTGGTT